>NZ_JBGOOD010000061.1:0-26997 GCF_041439475.1 Vibrio sp. 1S139 | reverse complement strand
TCCAGCTAAATATCCGTTTAGATTCAAACAGTAATGCTTATCCGAACGGCATTGATCACAGAGGACGGGCTTTAGTCTTAGGTTCCACGAATCACTGGGTGATTACGGGAGCAAGCGAAGTGTGTTTGGCTTGTTCTTTTGTCTCTCTATGAAGACGTGTCTCTTGTTATCAAGAGTCTGAAAGAACTAGGCGGTTTTGGTGACGCCTTTTGCTTCTTTTTCTTCTTCATCAGCAAGGTCGATATCGCCTTTGCCTTTTGAAATTTTGATAACGTAAGCTGCAATTCCGAATGCACTCACCACGCCGATGATGGTTGAAAGCTGCATTGGTAGACCAAAGCCCAGTTGGCTGTTGTTCAGGATGAATGTGATACACACAGATGTCATGAACACAGCTGGAACCGTTGTTACCCAGTGCAGTTTATTGTGACGAAGTAGGTAAGCCGAAGCTGTCCATAGCATCATGACTGCTGTTGATTGGTTAGCAAAACCGAAGTAGCGCCAGATGATGCCGAAGTCTACTTGAGTCAGGATGCCACCGATAACGAACAGTGGTAGAGCCATCAATAGGCGGTTACGCAGTGTCTTCTGTTCCATGTTGAAGTATTCAGCAAGGATAAGACGGCTTGAACGGAACGCTGTATCACCAGAAGTGATAGGCAGGATAACCACGCCAAGGAAAGCAAGGATACCGCCAAATACACCCAGTAGGCCAAATGAAGCGCTGTATACCACGTTACCAGGGCCGCCGTTTGCAATCGCGTCAGATAAAGATTCAACTGAACCGAAGAATGACAGAGCAAGCGCACACCAGATTAGAGCGATGATGCCTTCACCAATCATTGCACCGTAGAATACGAAGCGACCATTTTTCTCGTTTTCCATGCAACGCGCCATTAGTGGAGACTGAGTTGCGTGGAAGCCAGAGATAGCACCACAAGCGATGGTAATAAATAGAGCAGGCCAAAGTGGTAGATCGTTAGGGTTCATGTTGGTGAACATGTCTTTCATCTCGAAGCCACCCATGATTTGGTGCTCGTCAGATAGACCAATCGCAGTGATTAGGCCAACAGACATAAAGATAAGCAGTGCACCGAACAATGGGTAGAAGCGACCAATGATTTTATCGACAGGGACAATCGTTGCGATGATGTAGTAAGCAAAGATGATGACAACCATGGTGCTCGTAGACATTACGAAATCAGTTTGGTCGTTCACTAGGTTAGTGATCATGCCTGCTGGAGCAGAAACGAACACCACACCAACAAGAAGCAGTAGAACAATGGCAAAGATGTTCATAAAGTGTTTTGCGCCATTGCCTAGGTAACGTCCAGTGATGGTTGGAACCGAAGCGCCACCATTGCGGATAGATAACATACCTGAGAAGTAGTCGTGTACGGCACCTGCGAAGATACAACCTAGCACGATCCAAAGCATTGCTGCTGGGCCGTAAAGGGCACCCATGATAGGGCCGAAGATTGGACCTACACCTGCAATGTTAAGCAGTTGAACTAGGTAAACCTTTGGCGTCGACATTGGAACGAAGTCCACGCCGTCTTGCTTGGTGTGAGCGGGTGTTTGACGCTTTTCATTGATACCGAAAATCTTCTCGATAAAGGCACCGTAAATAAAGTAGCCACCAATGAGTGCTGCAACACAGGTAAGAAACCACATCATAATTTGTTATCCCTGAATGTATTAATTAAGTCAGGGTGTATATTAAAGGAGTCGATGAGAAGAAACTTCCGCTACGAGAGTGAGTGGTCGAATAGCCAATTTAGCGGTGTTATAACTGATTTAGTGGTTTGTTCACTGTGCTGAGTGGCCGATATTTCTATCGAGAGGCCTATTAGCTCTATAGAGAGGTTGTTTGAGTTGGCTTAACGGCGACTATTGATTCTGAGTGGTCGGAATGAACCTAAAGTGGCGAACATTAGACAATAAGTGGACATCGATAGGCGTTCAGCGGAGAATCACCACAAAGGCAGCGCTTCGTCAGAAAGTGGTGAAGTAACAATATAAAGGATTGAAATGAAAAAAATAATCGTACTATTCGCCGTGGCATTTAGCCTTGCAGGATGCAGCGCCAATGTTCAAGATTTAGCAGCTGAAGGCAATTGGCAAGAGATTGGCTATCGTGATGGTATCAAAGGCCACACTCAGCGTTCGTATTCAGAGATGACTGAGCTTGGCGCAGTCGATCAAGCGAGTTACACAGAAGGTTATCACCTAGGTGTGACTGAATATTGTAATCCGAACCATGCTTATCAGATTGGTTTATCTGGTCAGGTGTATGAAGGCGTGTGTTCTGGTACGGAAGACGCTCAACGTTTCCGTATGGAATGGCAACGCGGCTGGGACGAGTTCTCAAACGACTACTAAGCCCAAGCTAGCGATGAAAAATTAAAACTAAAAAAGACCAGTACCGCGTGTGTACTGGTCTTTTTGTCGGTAGCCGGAGTAACACTCAACAGCAGAGTCTAGGTTACTGGTTATTCTCTACAGCTTTTCTTAAAAAGCCGTTTTGCTTATCAAGCTGAGCCTTGGCTAACTCTAAATCTAGCCCTGTTAGAATCATCAAAATAGATAACTTCACATCGTAATCAGTCGCTTTAAGTGTCGACACCGCCAGTGCTTTATCGCACTCCGTTGCTTGGATAACGATACGAGCGGCGCGGGCAACCAACTTTTCATTGGTCGCTTTTACGTCGACCATAAGGTTTTGGTAGCTCTTACCAATGCGAATCATGCTGGCAGTGGTCAGCATATTAAGCACCAGCTTTTGTGCTGTACCTGATTTGAGTCGTGTTGAACCGGTTAAGGCTTCTGGGCCAACCACCGGGCTAATTGCGATTTGAGCGATTTCAGCAATTGGAGAGTCAGGGTTACAAGATAATGCAACCGTTACTGCGCCAAGCTGATTGGCATAGTTGAGTGCACCAATCACGTAAGGTGTGCGACCGCTCGCAGCAATACCTACCACGACATCATTTTCTGTAAATTGAATGGCTTTCAGGTCTTCAATACCGAGAGTCAGCGAATCTTCCGCTCCCTCTTTGGCTTTTAAAATCGCTTCTGGTCCGCCAGCGATTAAGCCGATAACCATTTTGTCTGAAACACCGAAAGTCGGAGGGCATTCTGATGCATCTAAAACACCCAATCGACCACTGGTGCCTGCGCCCATATAAATCAGTCGACCACCGTTTTGAAAGGCATGAGCAATTTTATCGACCGCTTTCGCGATCTGTGGCAGTTCCGCTTCAATCGCCAGTGGGACTTGTTTGTCTTGTTGGTTAATCTTTTCAACCACTTCGAGAGAGGTGAGCAGATCAATATCCATAGTGTCAGGGTTTCTCCCCTCCGAAACGAGGTGCGAGAGCGCTGATATGAGAGCGTCGTTACTCATAATGGTCCTTAAATGGTGATTCTAAAATGATGGTTCTAAAGTTGTTTAGTCAGCACGATAGAGAACGCCTAGAGAGGCCGCTCTGCTTGCGCCAGTCACTTCTGGTAAATTGCTTGGCAGTTGATGAATATGACGTTGAGCAAGCCACGCAAAAGCCATCGCTTCCATGTAATCGGCGTCCACGCCTTTACTGGTGGTTGAGTCAACCTCCCAACTTGGAAGCAGTTCAGACAGCCTCTTCATCAACAATGGATTTCGTGTACCACCGCCACACACATACAGTGCAGGCTGGTCACCCAAGCGATAAGTCTCCACTTCATTGGCTATCGTCAATGCGGTGTATTCGCAAAGTGTGCGCTGAACATCTTCTGCTGCAAGATCTTTAAATTCTGTTAATTGTTGCTCTAGCCACGGTAGATTAAACAGTTCTCTACCAGTACTTTTCGGTGGTATTTGAGATAGATAAGATTCATTTAACAACTGTTCGAGAAAGGCTTGATTGAGCTGACCTTTAAGCGCAAATTGGGCATCACGGTCAAACTTATCGCCCGTGTGTTTATCAACCCAAGCGTCCATCAACATATTGCCCGGGCCAGTATCATAACCAAGTGTTGGCTGATTAGGGCGCAGCACTGAAATATTCGAGATACCACCAATATTCAACACCACAACTGAGCTGTCTTGTGGCTGGAAAATAGTATGGTGGAAGGCAGGGACTAATGGCGCACCTTGTCCGCCTAATGCCATGTCTTTACGCCTGAAATCGGCAACCGTTTGAATCTGTGTTTTAGCGGCAATGATGTTGGCATCACCCAACTGCATGGTAAATGGAGATTCGCCGCTTGGCTGGTGGAATACCGTTTGACCATGATTACCAATCGCAGTCACAGAAGATGCAGGTGTACCTGACTTTTCGAGAAGTTGCAAAACCGCATCGCCAAACAGATGGCCAAGCTGGTGGTCGAGTTCTCCAATGGCAATTAAATCGGTTTTCTGACCAATACAAACTTCAAGCAGACGCACTTTGAGGTCGTCAGGCATTGGGAACTCATCATGAGCAAGCAATGTGATGCGCGTATCTTCAATCGACACTAAGGCAGTATCAACACCGTCCATACTCGTCCCTGACATCACACCGATATACAGTTCTTTATGATCCATTTCTAAGCTCTTGCACTGCATTCTTAAAGTCTTCCACAGATTGGTTTAAAAACATTGTAAAGCAAATTTAAAGAGAATAATCTCGGGAAGTTTATGAAATTAGGTTTAATAAGGGATAAATATGGGACCGTTGTGGGTTGATGTTGCAGGCTACGAGCTGACAGCTGAAGACAGAGAAATTTTAGATCACCCAACTGTTGGTGGTCTCATCTTATTTGCTCGAAACTACCACGATAGCAAACAGTTATCGGCGTTAAACAAAGAAATTCGTAAGGTAGCGAAACGTCCTATTTTGATTGGTGTTGACCAAGAAGGTGGTCGAGTTCAGCGTTTTCGTGACGGCTTTTCAATTATTCCTGCTGCTCAGGAATTTGCGACTAAGAATAACGGTGAACATTTAGCAGAACAGGCTGGCTGGTTGATGGCGGCAGAATTGATTGCCCACGATATCGATCTGAGCTTTGCGCCAGTATTAGACAAAGGCCATGACTGTAAAGCGATTGGTAGCCGAGCGTTTGGCGAAGATATTGATACTATTGTTCGTCATAGCAGCGCTTTCATCAAAGGCATGAAGTCGGTTGGCATGGCGACGACAGGCAAGCACTTCCCTGGACACGGTGGCGTGATTGCTGACTCACACTTAGAGACGCCATATGACCCTAGAGACGACATCTTTGAAACAGACATGGCAATCTTCAAGGCGCAAATTGAAGCTGGAATATTGGATGCCATGATGCCAGCTCACGTGGTTTTCTCTCACTATGATGATCAACCTGCGAGCGGTTCACAGTATTGGCTGCAGAAAGTATTGAAGCAGCAGCTTGGGTTTAAAGGCTTGGTGTTCTCTGATGATTTAACGATGGAAGGCGCTGCCATAATGGGTGGACCAGCCGACAGAGCGAAAGCGGCCTTGAATGCAGGTTGTGACATGGTGTTGATGTGTAATAAACGAGATGCACAAATTGAAGCTCTGGATAACTTAGCGATTCAAGAGGTGCCTTTAGCCAACTCATTGCTTAAAAAACACAGCTTTGATTTGTCGACACTTCACTCGGATGCTAGGTGGAAAGAGACCTCAGAGACGATTAAGCGAATGCTAGGCAGTGAGTGATAAATAAACACATAATAATTTTAGATAAGGCGATATGATAAATATCGCCTTTTTTGTATGTGTGATCCATGGTTTAAACCTATTTATCTCTTAGAGTGAGCTAAATTTAATGTGTAATATAAAATTTACAGTTAATGTTTTTTATTGTTTACACTTGCAATCGTTTTTTTAGCTGTTATTGTGTTTTTAAAGATTGTTAGCCCAAATGGAAATGTTGGGTGTAAAAATAAATATACAGGTTGAGTTATGCAGAAAAGTGAATTAAGCAATGTCAATATCATCGACGAACAGGTACTGATTACTCCTGAGGAGTTAAAAGCAAAACTGCCTTTGAGTGATAATGCTCGTCGTTTCATTCAAGAGTCTCGTCAAACTATCGCAAACATCATTCATAAGAAAGATCATCGCATGCTTGTTGTATGTGGCCCATGTTCTATCCATGACATTGAAGCTGCGAAAGAGTACGCGAAACGCCTTAAAGCCTTATCTGAGCAACTTAGCGATCAACTGTATATTGTTATGCGTGTTTACTTTGAGAAACCTCGTACCACTGTCGGTTGGAAAGGTTTGATCAATGACCCGCATCTAGACGGCACTTTCGATATTGAGCATGGTCTGCATGTGGGTCGTGAGCTACTTGTTGAACTCGCTGAGATGGAAATTCCATTGGCGACTGAAGCATTAGATCCAATCAGCCCGCAATACCTAGCAGATACCTTCAGCTGGGCGGCAATTGGCGCACGTACGACTGAATCTCAAACTCACCGTGAGATGGCAAGTGGTCTTTCAATGCCAATCGGTTTTAAAAACGGTACCGATGGCAACCTAGGCACTGCAATCAATGCAATGCAGGCGGCTTCTTCTAGCCACCGTTTCATGGGTATCAGCCGCGAAGGTCAAGTTGCACTACTAACAACGCAAGGTAACCCAAATGGTCACGTGATTTTACGTGGCGGTAAGCAGACGAACTACGATTCAGTATCGGTACACGAATGTGAGCAAGAGCTGGGTAAATCTGGCTTAGAGGCCGCGCTAATGGTCGACTGTAGCCACGCGAACTCTCGTAAAGATTTCCGTCGCCAACCGCTGGTGGCTGAAGATGTCATCCATCAGATTCGTGAAGGTAATAAGTCGATTATCGGCCTGATGATTGAGAGCCATATTAACGAAGGAAACCAATCTTCGGATATACCTCTCAATGAGATGAAATACGGTGTATCTATTACCGACGCGTGTATCAATTGGGATTCAACTGAGGCACTATTGAAACATGCACATACGGAATTAGTCCCGTTCTTAGAGAACCGCTTGAAAGGTTAGTCAGAGTTTAAATTTAAGTGCCTCATCTAATGGGGCATTTTAAGATCTGTTGCTAACGAACCTGCATCAGTGCAGGCTTATAGATTAGTACGGGCTTATAGATTAGTAAGGAATAAAATGGCCGTTGAACTGAACGAATTACGCGACCAAATCGATGCTGTCGATAAACAAATGTTGGATTTACTGGCTCAACGACTTGCTCTAGTAGAGAAAGTGGGCGAAGTAAAAAGTGAGCATGGTTTACCTATTTATGTACCGGAACGTGAAGCCGCGATGTTGGCATCTCGTCGTCAAGAAGCCGAGAAAATAGGGGTTCCACCACAGTTAATCGAAGATATTTTGCGTCGTACTATGCGTGAGTCTTATGCCAGTGAGAAAGATTCTGGCTTTAAGTGTCTTAACCCAGAGTTACGTTCAGTGGTGATCGTTGGTGGTAATGGTCAACTTGGTGGCTTGTTTGGTCGTATGTTCAAACTGTCTGGCTACGAAGTGAAAGTCCTTGGCAGCCAAGATTGGGATACAGCCGATGAAATCTTGGATAATGCAGGACTTGTGGTTGTGACTGTTCCAATTCACTTAACTGAAGGTGTGATTGCGAAGCTAGGTAATCTACCAAGTGATTGTATTCTATGTGATTTGACGTCAATTAAATCTAAACCGCTGCAAGCAATGATGAACATGCACCAAGGCCCAGTGGTTGGATTGCACCCAATGTTTGGTCCTGATGTTCCAAGCCTTGCTAAGCAGGTGATTGTTTACAGTGATGGTCGTGGTTCTGAGAGCTACCAATGGCTACTGAATCAATTTGGTATTTGGGGCGCGAGCCTTTGCCAGATGGATGCAGCTGAACACGATCACGGCATGACCTTGATTCAAGCACTTCGTCACTTCACCTCTTTTGCTTACGGCTTACACCTGAGTAAAGAGAACCCGAATATTGATCAGCTTCTGAAGCTAAGCTCACCAATCTACCGACTTGAGATTGCGATGGTTGGTCGTCTATTTGCTCAAGACCCGAACTTGTACGGTGATATCATTCTTTCTTCGGATGAGAATATAGAGATGATTCGACGCTTCCATAGCTGTTTCGGAGAAGCGTTAGAAATCCTAGATGGCAAAGATAAGGCTAAGTTTGTTGAGAGCTTCAACCAAGTGAGTGATTGGTTTGGTGACTACTCACAACAATTCTTGCAAGAGAGCCAAAGTCTTCTAAAACAAGCACATGACTCGATTCATCGTGGTTAATACTGATTTGAAATCATAAAAAAGAGCGACCATCTGGTCGCTCTTTTTGTTTGTGCTGAACGCTATGAAAGCATTTTGCCTACAGTAGACTAAAAGCAATTAGATCATCATAGGCCAAATCAACAGGTCTTAGCTATTAACAACTAGTTAGTCGTGATAGGTTTTTTGCTATCTTCACTCGATACGGTGTCGATGGTCGAGCTAATGTAAGGCACGTTAGTCAGGTTGATCTGCAAGCGAACCACATTATCAATCAGCTGAACGAGTGGGCCCCACTTAACCTTTTTCTCTTTCTCGAACACGTAGTTGAAGTTTTCCGGTGTCCAATCCATCAAGTATTGAGGGTTCAATGAACGACCAAGGAAGCGTACTTCATAATGCAAGTGTGGGCCGGTTGAGTTACCTGAGTTACCACAGCTCGCAATCACATCGCCTTTACTCACAAACTGACCGCTACGTACCTTGAACTTCTGTAGGTGCGCATAAGAACTCATGAAACCAAACGAGTGACGCATAGTAATAAAGTTGCCGAAGCCTTTTTTACTTGGGCGTACCGTTTCAATGACTCCATCTGCGGGCGCGACAATATCTTCACCACGCTTACACGTTAGATCGATACCAGTATGTACATGGCGTTTCCCTGAAATAGGGTTAGTGCGGCTACCATAAGAAGAAGATATACGTTGATAAGCCATCGGACTGTCGTTTGGAATCAAGCGGAACATTGTGGCTCTTACTGCTGAATCGACGGCTGCAGCATCAATACGGTCTTCTAGTGAAACCTCATCGGTGTGTAACTCTTCTTCAGCAAGACCCAGTACTGATTCCACATCGAATACACGCTTACCAAGTAGCTGAATCGTGCCTTCTTTCTCGGTCAGTGTTTGCGATAGCGAATGGTTGGTTTCTACTTGCTCAGCATAAAGAAATTCTGTTTGTTCTTTTTCAACAATCAGTGTTTCAATCAACTGTTGGGCATCACCCGCTTGCAGTGCGAGTTCTTGTTTACTCTCGAAGTGCATGTACGCCGCTCCGCCAATCAATAGCGGTACTGAAAAAATGGCAGTAGTGCAAATGAGCACGGCTTTACGGCCGAAGTAAAACGTCTGTTCCCCCTGACTGGAGGGAATAGTAATGGATAGTTTTTTAGACATGGTTCTGTATTAACTAAATGCTTCTAATAGAAAAAGGGTAATGGAGATGTCACTTACTACCTAAGTCGGTAAGGTGTTCAATCTCTCTATAAAGCAGTTCATCGTCGCCAACATTAAGCTCCACAAGTCGCTTAAGGTGGCTGATACTATCAATATCTAAATGCTCTATGCGTAAACGCATTGAGGTATTGATGGTAGAGACTATCGTTGCTTCTAACTGAATATTGATATCACTGTTTTCGAGCTTAAAGCTCACTTGAACAGGGACATCATGGCTAAGTTGTTTTGATTCATTGCATTGAATGAGTAAACCATGGAGTGATAAGTCTTGCACTGAGCCTGATATATTTACTTGTCCTTGTGAGATCTCAGTA
Organism: Vibrio sp. 1S139; assembly: GCF_041439475.1. Lineage (NCBI taxonomy): Bacteria > Pseudomonadati > Pseudomonadota > Gammaproteobacteria > Vibrionales > Vibrionaceae > Vibrio > Vibrio sp. 1S139. Next base: position 17,226 of record NZ_JBGOOD010000061.1, on the reverse strand, counting down.
GGGACTTGATAAATAACTCGTGAAAATTGACGTCTTTCAACCATAAGTAACCTCTCTATATCGATGCATTACACGTAAGCCAGATATATCAAAGGCCGCTATTATCGCGGCCTTTGTTCAAAATACAAGCTTATTTACTTAGCTATACGCTTGTACTTGATACGGTGCGGCTCTGCCGCTTGTGCGCCTAGAGTCTGCTTAAGCCACTCAGTGTACTCAGTATAGTTACCTTCGTAGAAGTTAACTTGACCTTCATCACGGTAGTCTAAGATATGGGTCGCAATACGGTCAAGGAACCAACGGTCATGCGAGATAACCATTGCACAGCCCGGGAATTCAAGCAGTGCTTCTTCAAGAGCACGTAGCGTTTCAACGTCAAGGTCGTTGGTAGGCTCATCGAGTAGCAGTACGTTACCGCCCGCTTTTAGCAGTTTCGCTAAGTGAACACGGTTACGTTCACCACCAGAAAGCTCACCGATGATCTTCTGTTGGTCGTTGCCTTTAAAGTTGAAACGAGAACAGTAAGCACGCGCAGGGATTTCGAAGTTGTTGATCTTAATGATATCAGCGCCTTCAGAGATCTCTTGGAATACTGTCTTAGTGTCGTCCATGCTGTCACGGAACTGATCAACAGAAGCAAGCTTAACGGTTTCGCCTAGTTCAACTGTACCTGAATCTGGCTGTTCTGCACCGCTTAGCATCTTGAATAGTGTTGATTTACCTGCACCGTTGGCACCAACGATACCGACGATTGCGCCCTTAGGCATGCTGAACGATAGGTCGTCGATAAGAACGCGATCACCAAACGATTTAGTCAGGTTGTTCACTTCAAGAACTTTATCACCTAGACGCTCACCTGGCGGGATGAACAGTTCGTTGGTTTCGTTACGCTTCTGGTATTGGCCAGTTGTCAATTCTTCAAAACGAGCCATACGAGCTTTAGACTTAGCTTGACGGCCTTTAGGGTTTTGACGAACCCATTCAAGTTCTTTCTCGATTGTCTTTTGACGTGCGCTTTCGCCCGCTTTTTCTTGCTTAAGACGCTCGTCTTTTTGCTCTAGCCAAGACGTGTAGTTACCTTCCCATGGGATACCTTCACCACGGTCAAGTTCTAGAATCCAGCCAGCTGCGTTGTCTAGGAAGTAACGGTCGTGGGTAATCGCCACAACAGTACCACTGTAATCAACAAGGAAGTGCTCAAGCCATGCTACTGATTCTGCATCCAAGTGGTTGGTTGGTTCATCAAGAAGCAGCATGTCTGGCTTTTCAAGAAGTAGACGACAGATAGCAACACGACGACGCTCACCACCTGATAGGAATTCAATTTTCGCATCCCACTCAGGAAGACGAAGTGCATCAGCAGCACGCTCTAGAGCAGTCTCTAAGTTGTGACCGTCTTTTGCTTGAATCAGAGCTTCTAGTTCGCCTTGCTCTTTTGCCAGTGCATCGAAGTCTGCATCTGGTTCTGCGTAAGCTGCGTAAACCGCATCAATACGCTTAAGTGCGTCAGCAACGTCAGAAACCGCTTCTTCTACGATTTCACGAACAGTTTTTGATTCGTCTAGCACAGGCTCTTGTGGTAGATAACCTACTTTAAGGCCTTGTTGTGCACGTGCTTCACCATCAATATCAGTATCAATACCAGCCATGATACGTAGTAGGGTAGATTTACCTGAACCATTTAGACCCAAAACACCGATTTTAGCGCCAGGAAAAAAGCTAAGAGAAATGTCTTTAAGAATTTGACGCTTAGGTGGAACAGTTTTGCTCACCCGAGACATGGTATATACGTATTCAGCCATTGCCGATCGATCCTAATTATTGTTCAAAATTGTCTGCTATTTTATACCAATATCCTCAAAGATGTTACTCCTAGGGCAGAAAAGCCACTCTTGAACTAATCCTTACCTATTATTGTCACATTGGTCATTAAAACTATATTTAATGGGCTTCTGAGGCGAAGTGTTAAATATTAATAATATTTACACTCAAATCCTTTACATTTGATGTGATGTCGGGCGTAAATAGACTTCACGTATTCATACACGCACTAAGGAAAGAGCGAATGTTTTTCCGCATTGGTAATACGAAAATTGCTGTGGCTGCATCGGCAATTTTGTCTTCGGTTTCACTGGCTCCGGTCGCTATGGCTAGCAATGCATCCGAGCTTGAAATGCAGCGTGACGTTTATGATAAAGCGCAAGAGGTTTTAGACAGCCGTGATCTAAAAGCTTACTCCGCGCTGCGTAACAAAATTCAAACATACCCTTTAACACCTTACACCGATTATCGGGCCTTTCTGATTGGCTTAGGTGATCGCACACCTGCTGAGGTCGATGCTTTCATTGAAGAGAACAAGGCATTGCCTTTCTCCAATCGAATGCGCGCACCTTATTTGGATTCATTGGCTTCTCAAAAACAGTGGAAGACGATCCTTGAGTTTCAAACCAAAGAGCCTGTCGGTGAAAAATACCAATGTATTTATTATCGAGCGCATTACGAGCAAGGTAACCAAGAGCTTGCCTTTAAAGGAGCTAAACAACTTTGGTTGAGTGGTAGTGGTGTTGATGACGCTTGTGACTCTTTATTTAAAAGCTGGGATCAAGCTGGGCTAAGAACTGATGAGCTGATTCTGGATAGAATGCTGCTAGCGTTCGAGGGCCGTAACGGTAAGTTAATGAGCTATCTGATTAAGCAATTGGATCATGATGAGTCAATTGCTCAAGCGAAGCAGATGAAGGCGTTGTACAACAAGCCTGAAAATGTACTCGCGTTTGCTAAAAAACATCCAGCGAATGAATTCTACCAAGCTCAAACCGAGTTTGCTTTCGAGAAGCTAGCAAGGAAATCATCAAGCAGTGCTCAAAAGGTGTTTGATGATGTCATCAAGGCTCAGAAGTTTTCGAAAGAGAAATATCAAGAGCTCGCTGATTACCTAACGTTTCGTCTGATCAACACCGACTCTGAAGAGTTAATGGTGTGGCGCGACAAAATGCTCGCGAGTTCATCAAAGCAAGTTCTGCTGGAACGACGTGCTCGCTTAGCAATTCAACATGCCGATTGGACGGGTTTGAAAGAGTGGATAGCGCGCTTGGATGATAAACATCAGGCTTCGCTTCGTTGGCAATATTGGCAGGGCAGAGCTGAAATCGCGACGGGCGATACTGACAAAGGCAATAAGCGACTGTCAGATATCTTGGGTCAGCGTAATTTCTACAGTGTGGCTGCGGCTAAGCAGTTAGGTAAGCCAGTTCAATATCCAACATCGACACTTAAATACAATGCTGAAACAGTGAAGCCATTCGACACCTCTTTGGTGCGTATTGGTGAACTGATTGACCGAGACAAAATTGCGGCAGCGAAAAGTGAATGGCGCTGGTTACTGACCAATGCAGATAAAGAGCAAAAAGAGATGCTTGCCGCTTACGCTGCGACACAGCGTTGGAATCACTTTACCGTAACAGCGAGTATCTCTGCGAAGATGTGGGATAACATTGCGCTGCGCTTCCCTGTTGCTCATAAGTGGTGGTTTAACTTCTACGCTGAAAAGCACGATCTCGATCCAATCACTTTGATGTCTTTAGCAAGACAAGAGAGTGCGATGGATTCAGAAGCTCGCTCTCCAGTTGGCGCGCGTGGCATTATGCAAATTATGCCCAAGACGGCGCAATACACAGCGAACAAACATAAGATTAAGTATCAGGGCAGCGATGATCTTTATGATGTCGGCAAAAACATTGAGATTGGCAGTCACTACTTAGATGGTTTACTCGCTCAATATGATGACAACCGTATCTTTGCGTTTGCGGCTTATAATGCTGGACCTAGCCGTGTGAAACAGTGGCGTTCACGCAGCGATGAAAAGCTCGATGCCTTTGCATTTATCGAAATGATCCCATTCAAAGAGACACGTGGCTACGTTCAGAATATCTTGATGTTTGAGACCTACTATCGAGATATCTTGGGTGAGAAAGGGACGTTTTTAGCGCCCCATGAGGCAAAAACGAAATACTAAGCCTTCGGCATTTGGCCCGAAACTGAGTAAGAATAAAGGCAGTGAGTGCGAACCATTTCCACTTACTGCCTTTTTACATTGGATCGCATCAAGTGTTTCGGTATAAAGTGTTAAACGCTTTCAATCGTTAAGCGACTCTTTAAAGTCAGAATTTAAAAGTAAGTGTAGAGATATGGCATCACAACCTGAATATGATAATTGGCAACAACTGATGGACTTGGTAAAGACGGCTGTCGAAAAAGATCAGCACGAGCTGTTGTTGACTATGATGATGACACCAGACGAGCGAGATGCTCTGGTTGCTCGAATTAATATCTTCTGTGAGCTGATGAAAGGCGATATGTCTCAACGACAGGTGAGTCAAATGCTGGGCGTAGGCGTAGCGACGATAACCAGAGGCTCAAATGAGCTAAAGGCCAAATCTGAGCAAGAGAAAGTCGTGATCGCCGACCTATTGCTAAAGTAATAATGGAATTAAGCTATCACGCGATAGTATGAATACGAATTCGATAAAAAACGCTAACTGGATGTTAGCGTTTTTTGTTTCTGAAGATTGTTCTTGGAATCTTTTGAAGTTTAAGGAAGCCTCAAATACTAAATAGGAAAGTGTTCAGGATTCACAAATGGGATCAGAGCCAAAATTAAAGCTTGATGATAGACCGAACTGCGTGACAATTGGTTATGTGTCAGTAGGCCAATGGCACCACCTTTCTGTTTGATATTGTCGGTACCAAACACTTCATCCATCACATCCCCTAACTCGTTTGCATGCTCTAGTTTCTCAAGCACGGCTGGTGGCAGCATCAGACTTGCTGAACGAGACTCGCCACGTTGGCCATTCGTTTCGATCACCATCCAGGCAAAGGTGACGTTTGTTTCTATTCCCGCTTCTAGACCAACATAGAAGTCTGCATCAGGCTGAGCTTGAGTTGCGTTGTGAACTCGATTCACGGCACCTTGATAGGTTTCATCATTGCTCATCGGTTGATCGGCGACACCACTAGGGACGCTGATGCCTTGGAAATCAAATTCAGTATCAGGAAAAGCAGATAAGAACGCACTTTTAACGGCGTTGATTTTAGCTGGGTTCAGCGATGCGATGATTACAGATTTCATGTGTCGGATTCTTTTTGTTGTCGATTAGATTGAGTTGATGTTGTCGGTACCAGTCACTCAATTCTTCTAGTGGCATGGGTTTACCAAAGTAATAGCCTTGCAGCATATCGCACTGTGCATCCTGTAACCACTGGTGCATGCCTTGAGTTTCAATCCCTTCGGCGGTGACCTTTTTCCCTTGAGCATGACACAACCCGATAACCGGTTTTACGATGTTCTGGTTATTGGTCTCAATCAAGGTATCCAAAAACGCTTTATCCAATTTAATTTTCTGAGTTGGATACTGCACCAGTTGAGTGATAGAGGTGTAACCGGAACCAAAATCATCAATCGCAAGTCGATAGCCCATGCATGCCAGTTCGTTCAGCAATGGAAAACCTTCTGAATTTGAGTAAAAGGTTTCAGTGATTTCAAAATCGATTAGGCTTGGTGGAATTCGATTTAACTCCGCGTGTTCTTTAATGAAACCCGCAAGATGAGTGGTTTCAATGCCAGCAGAAGATAAGTTGATCGACAATTGAATTGAGTGATCAAATTGAGCCTGAAGTCGATGGAATGAAGCAAACGCATTCTGTATTACCCAGCGGTCAACATGTTCAAACAGCCCGGTTTGTTCGGCTATTGGAATGAACTCATCTGGTGGAACCAAACCAAGTTGCTTTGAATTCCAACGCAATAACACCTCAACGCCAATAACATCAGTCCCGGTGGAATCCATGTAGGGCATGTAAACGAGCCTGAATTCATCATCAAAATTCTTACCTCTAAGCGCACGTTCAATATCTGCTTGGCGCTGAATGGCTTTGTCTAAATCCCGTGAATAGTCAGCAAATTGGTTTTTACCGGCACGCTTGGCTTGGTACATCGCGGTATCCGCGTTGGACAGAAGCTTCTCGATTGAGTTGCCATCATTAGGGTAGGTCGCAATACCAATACTGACCGTGATCGGAAAGCTGCCTGATTCGGTGACAAAGCCTTTTTGCAGTGGAGTCAGTAAATCATTCGAGAATCGATGCGCGACATTTCCTCGGTGACTAGGAGCGTTAATGTAGACAACGAACTCGTCTCCAGAAAGTCGGGCTGGCATACAATGAGCGTCGAACTCCTCTTTATAGTGACGACAAATATCTGAAATACGCTGAGCAAAAGAGACCAGAATCGAGTCGCCGATTTGATGTCCGTATTTGTCGTTCACAAACTTGAAGTTGTCCAAGTCAAAATAGAGAACCCAGGTTTCGGTATTCGAACTCGGTTTTGGCAACGATTGCTGAACGAAGGTTTGAAACTGATGCCTATTGGCTATTTGGGTTAACTGATCATTTTCGGCCAAGAGCTTGGTCTGTTGGTAGGTGTTATCTAACTCTTGGTACATGTCATAAAAACGCTGTGATAGGCGGCCAAGCTCATCACGAGTGCCCAAGCGTTCGATGTTCTTACGTTGTTTTTTTTCGACTTGCTGTAGCTGTCGATCGAGCCGCGTTATTGGAGTAATCACAGTGCGAGACAGAAGCATGAGTAGAAGAGCGACAGTCACAAACGCAGACAGGGCAAACGACAAACTCAGCTTGTTCCAAATTGAATCGAGCTTGTTTTCTAATAGGAATTGCGCCGGATCGACCGTGGCGTACAGTTCTGGAGCAAGCTTGACTGAGTGGGTGACATCATTTTCCAAAGAAACCGCTATGGATGTGAAGAATAAACTGGTTTGGTAGTCGAACTCTATCTGTTTTCTCAGCGCATTAAATTTGTCGAGAGAGACAGAGACAACAACAAAGAACACATCGTCGGGTTGATTGTTAACGGTTGGGAAAATCGCTTTTCTATCTACCTTGTCATAGTGAACCAACATCCCTTCGCCTTGGGAGTTTTGAATATAGTTGGTACTCGATGTTGCTAAGGTGTCTTGATAGTGCAGGTCAACATACTCCAATATCTTACTGTCAATCTGAGTGCGTGAGTCATTGCTATTATCCGCGTAATAACGCAGTTTTCGATCACCATTAAGAAGCGCTAAACCTGTATAGCTTTCATCGTCATCTTGCAGGAAATGAATGGCTTCTCGAAGATTACTGACCAGTTCAAGATCGCGAGATAGATTTTGATCAGTGAGAAAATAACGCTTCACCATATCACTCTGGGTCAAGGTGTAAGAGTAGCTATTGAGGAACGAACGAGATTGGCGAAAGTATCCGGCTAGTTTTTCCATGTTCAGTTGAAGTGCGTTGTCTTCGCGTTTGATGAAACTGCTTTTTTGCGTCGAATAAATAATATAGCTAGAAGCCGCGGTACTGATCAGTATCACAGGGGCTATTAGTAGTAAGATTTTAGTACTTAGCTTCATAGTTAATGACAACACTATTTATAAATTAAGCGCATAAGTTTATGTTACTTAATGCTTACTCGCTATTAATTATACGTAGTTCGATGATTTCCTGTGAAGGGGGTAAGGTTTTGTCTTTATTGATAAAAAAAGCCACTAATGAGTTTTTGTTAGAAAGGCTCAAGTAGTGGAGAGAGTAAGCGTGCCGAATGTGCGAAACAAGTGAATTGTGTTTCAGGCATGCTAGGGTGAGTTTTCTTAGCGAGAATAGTACTCGACTAGAGGGTGATTTAAGTATTTGGCCTGCTGTAGGCCAAATACTTATGTTAGCTAAAAGCTGATACTCACTTTCAGCTATGACAACTTAACTTGAGTCGCTTTGATGTTCTCACTTGGGTAGCAACCCAACACCTTAAGGTGGCGAGTAATGGCTGTTAGTTCCGTTATCGCTTGTTGCATATTATCTGAATCCAGATGCGCCTCTAAATCGACATAGAACATCTCTTCCCAAGGGTTACCCATGATAGGACGAGATTCTAGCTTAGTCATGTTGATGCCTAAGCGTTGCAGGATCAGTAGTGTTTCTACCAAAGAACCCGCCTCTTGAGATGTCGACATGATGAGCGTTGTTTTCGCTGGTATTTGAGTCGATACTTCAACAGGCTTACGCGCCACAACGATGAAACGAGTGTGGTTCTCTGTTTGGTTTGCAATATTGCTCTGGATTGGCTGTAGTCCATAAAGCTTACCGCTCGATGCATTACCAATAGCAGCTACGTCATTACCACCCAATTCTTTAACTTTTTTCATTGCATCAGCGGTGCTTGCGCAAGACTCAAGGTTGACACCCTTAAGGCGGCTCAAGAACTCACTGCATTGTTGATGAGGTTGTGGGTGCGAGTAGAGTGTTTTGATGTCTTCTAAACGGATATCACTTTTAGCAACAAGGCAGTGCTCAATCGGTTGAGAAAGTTCGCCAACAATGTATAGAGTCGTATGCTGTAACAGGTCGTAGACCTCGTTAATTGACCCTGAACTGGTGTTCTCAATCGGCAGGACACCGTAGTCGGCATGGCCAGACTCTACTGTTGATGCGACTTCTTTGAAGTGATTACAGTTCAGCTCAATCAATTCCATATTCTTGCGGCTGAAGTATTCGCGGCTCGCAAGGTGAGAATACGATCCCTTAGAACCTAAGAATGCAACGCGAGCCAATGGTTTACGGCTTTGCGGGTTCGCTAGGTTTTGTAAGTATGACTGTTGTAGTAAAACGGAATCTTCGATGATGGTGTGAAACAGCTTGGTAATGTACTGCGCATCAAGTTCGTATTTATCTTTGCCGTTGTTGATCAGCTTAACTAATAGTTGTTGTTCTCGTACTGCATCACGAACTGGTTTTGATGTCTCTACTTTGCTTTTAGCGACTTCGATACTTAGCTTGCGACGCTCTGAAAGTAACTTCAGGAGTTCGTCGTCTAAATCATTAAGACGAAGGCGGATATCATCCAGTGAAATTGAGCGGTCAGTCATAAATGTGTCCTTATAAAAAAGCCTCCCTAGTGTGGGAGGCTTCTTGTTCGTTTTTGACTTGTTTTTCTAAAACGACTTAGCCTCCGATTTACGGAAGAAAAAAGAAGTCAAAAATAAACAAAGATTGAGTGTGCATAAAAAGTGATTGTTTTATGAATGTTTAAACACAATAAGCAAGCGAGCTACGAGCGTCAAGCAAAAAAATAGCGCCCTGAGGCGCTATTTTTTAATCTGTTCTCTTTCCTTATTCTACTTCAGCTTCTAGCTCTTCGATTTCAGGCTTTTCAGCGCGGCGCGCTTCTGGTTTATGGCGTAGCTTGTTGAGTTGACGCTCTAGTTTTTGTTCTACTTCGTTGATCGCTACGTAGAGGTCGTCATGGATTGATGAAGCAACAAGTTGGCCTTTTGGTACGGTTAGTACCGCTTCAAATTTCTTCTTCTTGTTTGGTTCTTCGCTAAAGCTCGCTTGGCAGCCAATGATGTCTACTTGCCATTTATCTAGCTTTTTAAATTTGCTTTCTATGTGATCACGGATTGCAGAGGTAATGTCGATGTTTTTACCAGTGATGTTCATTTTCATAGAAGTTTTCCTCTGTTGTATCCCTCATGGGTTAACTTCAGATTACGACTTTTAGGAATAAAGAATGTGATCTAGATCTTGTTTTGGTTGGGTGGGATAAGCATTAAAATCAAATGTGATCTTACGCAAGTCTTAGTATCTTTTTGGCGAAAAATGCTTGTTATCCTTATGAAAAACGATAACTTGGAGGCAAGGCTTCGCTAAAAATTAAATCAGTTTTTAGGGGCGTCCTACAGCCTATGGAAAGTGCTTGATTGAAATTTACTCAATAGTGTTTTGTGATATAGGTCTTGTAATATAGGTCGCTACATAAGCTTCTTCAGAATTAGATAAACAAAAGCCGCATAAGTATTCTTATGCGGCTTTTGTGTTTTTTAGCTTTACCTAATACCTTTGGCTCCCCAGCTCTGGGATGGAGGCGATCCTAGTCGTTAGTGTTCAGTAATCTCGCTGTGCCGTCCTCTCGGATAGCATTGATAGCTTGTAATTGTTTATAGATTACGAAGTAACGATTGATGTTGGCAACATAGGTTACGGGTTCTTTACTCACGTATTTGCGAGTGATGATTTCTACGTTTTTAAACCAGATGTTTGGGTTGTAACCTTTCTGCTTGGCAATGCTCCTCATCTTTCTGATCTTAGCAGGACCAGCGTTGTAAGAAGCCAAGGTAAAGTAGATTTGATTGTCGGGTGATATTGCCGGGTCGTCAAAATACCGGTCTTTGATAAAGCGCATATACTTCACACCCGCATGGATGTTGTTATCCACCTTATGGATGTTCTTGATGTTGACGTTTTTATCTTTGGCTGTACTCGGTAATACCTGCATCACACCAATAGCCCCGCGATGAGAAATCCGGCTCTGATCCAGTCCTGATTCTTGGAAACCTTGAGCTGACATCATCAAAGGATCAAATTCATACTTGCTCGAATACTTTTCAAAGACATCTGAGAGTTTAGCTACTCGGTCTACTTTATTGGGGTTGAGTGCTCGGCCTAACCAGCGAGTATTGTCGATGTATTTCTGGTAGATGACATTCCCAAGCAGGGTGCCTGTTCGTGCGGTCTTGACGTATTTGTTTATCTCTTTCTTCAGTTGAGGGCTGTCTTTTCTTAAAGCCCAAGCAATACGACCATTTTCTCGTAAAGGTAAGTCGTTATGGACTTGAATGTTTTCCATTACATCGATCCAGAGCTTGGCTTTATGGTTATCCAGAATTGTGCCTTGTATATAACCTTGGTTAACCAGTTCTATCAGCTCGTAGTCTTGTAATGACTCCTCGATAAAGTGGACATGCAGTGGTGGTAAACCTAGCTCGTTAAGCTCCTTATTAACTCTTTGTACACTCTCGAAGTAACTCGAGCTTGCTCGTATCCACACCTCTTTGCCACTCAATTGCTTGATTTCGGTGATAGGTTCGGCCTTTTTCCCTGTGATAATGAGTTCTTTACCATCTTTAATCATCGGATCCGAAAAATCGATGGTTCGTAATCGTTTATCGGTGATCGTTAGGTTAGCGACAGCGACATCACCATAGCCAGACTCTAAAGAGGGAAGTAGATCATCTCGTTGCACGGGGATGATTTGAACATTGAGATAGGGATGTTTCTTACGAAGGCTTTTCTCAAAGTGGTAGAGCATTTCTGCCACGATGCCTTTTGGCTTGCCATCCTCGATGTAATAGAAACCAAGATCGGCAGACACTAGCACTCTAACCGTTCCTTTGGTTTTGAGCACATCCAAGTCACCCATGTAAGGCTTATTGCTTAATGGAGACAGTTCTAATGCGTAGGATAAGTGGCTAAATAGCGATATCCAGATAAATAATAACAACCTACTCACATCCACACTCCATGTTGATGTTTTGTTAAAAGTTATCTTTTGAAGATACCGTGTATTATGCGATCCATCAAGTTTGCGATATGTAGATGAAAAAAAGCGCGCTAGTAAATTAGCGCGCTTTTAGGATTGAGATGTAAGAGGTTTGATTAAGGTAGTGGGTTTAACTCAATCAACTTTTCTGTTCTTAACACAGCGTCATCTAGGCCGAGTTGTTGATAAGCTTTTAGCTGGATATCTAAAGACTTACGCGCAGCAATGGTGTCTGGGTAAGTTTTTTGCAGCTCTTGCGTTCTGTTGATCGCAGCAATCCAAGCTTCGCGGCGTAGGTAGAAATCAGCGGTTGCTAAGTCATACTCTGCTAGGCGGTTCTTAAGTGCGAACATGCGTTTTTGTGCATCTTCAGCATAAGGGCTACTAGGGAAACGTTCGAGTAGTCGCTTGAAGTCAGCAAACGCAAGTTTCACTGGTTCAGGATCTCGGTCACTACGGTCGATATTAAAAATATCGTGCATGAAGTTTCGGTCTTGCGCCATGTGCGTTAAGCCGCGCATGTAAAGAACCCAGTCTTGTTTCTCATGCGTTGGGTTCAAACGTAGGAAACGTGAAATGGTAGCGAGGCCAAGTGCCAAGTCATCATTTTTGTAGTAAGCGTAAATCAGATCGAGCTGTACTTGCTCAGAATAGGCGCCGAATGGGTAACGTGAGTCTAGGGCTTCTAGCTTTTCTATTGCTGAAAGCCAGCTACCGCTCTGCAGTGATTCTTGAGCGTCAGAGTAGAGAACCGATGGTGGTACATCTGGCACTATCTCTTCACTACTTGAACAACCAACCAAGAGTGATACGGCTAATAGACCCGATAAAGTAAGGTGTTTCATGTCAGGCGTCGATTCCTTGAATTAAATATTTCGTAAGCTTCCGTTACTTTCTAACCAGTAACAGATACAATGATGCAATTATTCTATTTTATCCATACTAATGGGTATTAGTCTCACGGTTTTTAAAAAAGTTCGATATGGCTCAGCAGATCACATTAACAGACACAGTAAAAAGCAGCCAGTTAGGTCAACGTTTAGACCAAGCTGTCGCTGAACTATTTACCGATTTTTCTCGCTCTCGCATTAAAGAGTGGCTTCTTGACGGCAAAATCCAAGTGGATGGCGAAGTTATTACAAAGCCGCGCGTTAAGGTTTTGGGCGGTGAAGAGATCATCTTGCAAGCTGAACTTGCAGATGAAGAGCGCTGGGAAGCACAAGATATTCCTCTAAACATTGTCTACGAAGATGATGACTTATTGGTTATCAATAAGCCTCGCGATCTGGTTGTACACCCAGGCGCAGGCACTCCGGATGGAACCATACTAAACGCATTGCTTTTCCATTACCCACAGATTGCAGAAGTGCCTCGTGCAGGTATTGTGCACCGTCTTGATAAAGACACAACAGGTCTTATGGTTGTGGCTAAAACGGTTCCAGCTCAAACTCGTCTTGTGCGTGCTCTTGCTAAGCGTCGTATTACACGTGAATATGAAGCAATTGCAATTGGCAAAATGACCGCTGGTGGTGTGGTAGAGAAAGGCATTAGCCGTCATGCAACTAAGCGTACCTTGATGGATGTAAATGAATTAGGAAAGCCAGCGGTAACTCACTACCGTGTTGCTGAGCACTTCCGCGAGCATACTCGTATTCGTCTACGCCTAGAAACGGGTCGTACTCACCAAATTCGTGTTCACATGTCATACCTTCAGCACCCGCTGCTAGGTGACGTTGCATACGGTGGCCGTGCTCGTATTCCAAAAGGTGCATCTGAAGAACTAACGACCATGATTCGTTCTTTTGATCGCCAAGCGCTACACGCTGTTATGCTTAAATTTGTTCACCCAATTACAGGTGAAGAAGTTGAGTTCCACGCTCCTGTGCCAAATGACATGGTTGTGATGGCTGAAGCGTTACGTGTTGATGCTCGCGAAAACTTGGAAGACGACATTTAATCATGTCGATGATCATCCCTAACTGGAATGCACCAAAAAACGTGAAAGCATTTGCTTCGACACGTTTTGATGGTTTTTCTACTGGTGCGTATCAAGGATTAAACCTAGGTACGCATGTTGGGGATGATACTTCGCTTGTTGAAAACAACAGAGCCTGGCTCAAGCAACACGCTAATATGCCTGCCGCTCCGGTATGGCTACATCAAACTCACTCAACAGATGTCGTTACGGTTTTACACCCTACGGCAGATATTCTTGATGCTGACGGTACGTTTACCACAGCTAAAGGTGTTGTTTGTTCTGCGATGACAGCCGATTGCTTACCTGTAATCCTTACTGATACCAAAGGCACTCAAGTTGCAGCTGTTCATGCTGGTTGGCGTGGTCTTGCTGGTGGAATTCTTGAAAATGCCGTCGCAAAGTTTTCAAACTTAGGTTCAGAGAATAAGATCATTGCTTGGCTTGGTCCTGCAATAGGCAAACAAGCTTTTGAAGTAGGCGATGATGTGTTGGAAGCTTTCGTTAGTTTTGACTCTCAAGCTAAGCTCGCATTTGAAGCCAAAGCTGAACCAGGCAAATGGCTAGCGAATATGTCTCAGCTTGCAACGCAACGACTGAACAAAGTTGGTGTAACTTCTGTGACAGACTCTAATCTATGTACCTTCGCTGATGCCGATGCGTTCTATTCTTATCGTCGTGATGGTATTACTGGACGCCAAGCTACTTTTATTTGGTTAGAGTAACCTTTAACTAGTGCAACCAGTCATCCAGCTCATTTATATTTTTATAACAGCTCTATTCTTCATTCTTATCCCTTGAAAATCCGCGTTACCGTATCCATCTTCTAACCATAAGATAAACATATCTAAGAGTAGGAAGGTTGGCATGCGTCTCGATCGATTCACTAGTAAATTCCAAATTGCGATATCTGATGCTCAGTCGCTCGCATTAGGTCGTGATCACCAATATATAGAGCCTGTGCACCTAATGGTGTCTTTGCTTAATCAAGATGGTAGTGCAATTCGTCCATTGCTCACCATGCTGAATATTGATGTGGTTCAATTGCGTTCAAAGCTAAGCGAAATATTAGACCGTGTACCGAAAGTAAGTGGTATCGGTGGTGATGTTCAACTGTCGAATGCAATGGGTACTTTGTTCAACCTATGTGACAAGGTCGCACAAAAGCGTCAAGACACATACATTTCTTCGGAAGTCTTCCTACTTGCCGCAATTGAAGATAAAGGCCCTTTAGGTAACCTGCTTAAAGAGCTAGGTCTTACTGAGCAAAAATTATCTCAAGCTATCGAGCAGGTTCGTGGCGGTCAAAAAGTTGATGACCCAAATGCCGAAGACCGACGCCAAGCGTTAGAGAAGTTCACCATCGATCTGACTGAAAGAGCGGAGCAAGGCAAGCTGGATCCGGTAATTGGCCGAGATGACGAAATCCGCCGTACTATCCAAGTACTTCAGCGTCGTACTAAGAACAACCCAGTCATTATCGGTGAACCTGGTGTTGGTAAGACAGCTATCGTTGAAGGTTTGGCTCAGCGCATTATTAACAATGAAGTGCCAGAAGGTTTAAGAGGCCGACGCGTACTTTCATTAGACATGGGTGCTTTGGTAGCTGGCGCTAAATATCGTGGTGAGTTTGAAGAGCGTTTGAAGTCAGTCCTCAATGAATTGTCTAAAGAAGAGGGCAATATCATTCTCTTCATCGATGAAATTCATACTATGGTCGGCGCTGGTAAAGGTGAAGGCTCTATGGATGCCGGTAACATGTTAAAACCAACGTTGGCTCGTGGTGAACTCCACTGTGTTGGCGCAACGACTCTTGATGAATACCGTCAATACATAGAGAAAGATCCAGCGTTAGAGCGCCGCTTCCAAAAAGTGCTTGTCGATGAACCAACGGTTGAAGACACGGTGGCGATTCTTCGTGGTTTGAAAGAGCGCTATGAACTTCATCATCATGTAGAAATTACCGACCCAGCAATCGTGGCTGCAGCAACACTATCTCATCGATACGTTTCTGATCGTCAACTGCCGGATAAAGCGATTGATCTGATTGATGAAGCGGCTTCGAGTATCCGTATGCAGATCGACTCAAAACCTGAGTCGCTAGATAAGCTCGAGCGTAAAATCATTCAATTGAAGATCGAGCAGCAAGCTCTTACCAATGAAAATGATGAAGCCAGTGAAAAACGCCTTCGAACATTACAAGAAGAGCTTTCTGACAAAGAACGAGATTTCGCAGAGCTTGAAGAAGTGTGGAATGCAGAGAAAGCCGCGCTTTCTGGCACGCAACACATCAAGTCAGAGCTAGAACAAGCTCGTATGGATATGGATTTTGCGAGACGTGCTGGTGATCTTAACCGAATGTCTGAATTGCAATACGGTCGAATCCCAGAATTAGAGAAGCAGTTAGATCTTGCGACTCAAGCTGAAATGCAAGAAATGACGCTGCTGCGTAATAAGGTCACTGATGCAGAAATTGCAGACGTGCTATCGAAGCAAACAGGCATACCTGTTTCTAAAATGCTAGAAGCCGAGAAAGAGAAGCTTCTTAAAATGGAAGGTGTTCTACATAAGCGAGTTATTGGCCAAGCGGAAGCAGTCGAAGTGGTATCGAATGCGATTCGTCGTAGCCGTGCAGGTTTATCTGATCCAAACAAGCCGATTGGATCTTTCTTATTCCTTGGTCCAACTGGCGTTGGTAAAACGGAGTTGTGTAAAACACTCGCGAACTTCATGTTTGATAGTGACGATGCAATGGTGCGTATCGACATGTCTGAGTTTATGGAGAAACACTCTGTTGCTCGTTTGGTTGGTGCTCCTCCGGGTTACGTTGGATATGAAGAAGGTGGTTACTTAACAGAAGCAGTGCGTCGCAAGCCTTATTCAGTGATTTTGCTAGATGAAGTAGAGAAAGCGCATCCTGATGTTTTCAATATCTTATTGCAGGTGCTTGATGATGGACGCTTAACTGATGGACAAGGTCGTACAGTCGATTTTAGAAACACGGTAGTGATCATGACATCCAACCTTGGCTCTTCGAGAATTCAAGAGAACTTCAATACGCTCGACTACCAAGGAATAAAGAATGAAGTGATGGAAGTGGTAGGTAAACATTTCCGTCCTGAGTTTTTGAACCGAGTTGATGAAAGCGTGGTGTTCCATCCATTGGGTCAAGAGCACATTCAGTCGATAGCCGCTATTCAGCTTGAGCACCTTAAGAAGAGAATGGAAGACAATGGTTATGAGCTTGAAGTTTCGGATAAAGCACTCAAGTTAATTTCTCAAGTTGGTTTTGATCCAGTATATGGTGCGCGACCTTTGAAAAGAGCGATTCAACAAAGTGTCGAGAATCCGTTAGCGAAAGCGATACTGGCAGGAAAAATTAATCCAGATAAGAAAGTGCAGCTATTAGTAAACAACGACCGCATTATTGCTCACCAATAGTTGAAGTAAGAACGGTAGGTACGATTGGCCGAAATTAAGGCTTAATCGTACCTATTTTAAACGTTTTGTGTGAATAGTGTTCGAACGGTCGCCGGTGGCGGCTTTTTTTCGTTTTTAGCCTTGTACAAAGGATTATTCTCTCTATAATGCGCCTCCGTTGCCAAGGATAACCAAGCGGTTTGAACTGAGTAACAAGACGGTGATAAGCATTTAAGATGCTTTGAAAAATTAGCTGGAAAAAGTGTTTGACACTGGAATCTAATCCGCTAGAATGGCCGTCCACTTCGAGAGGCTCCTTACTAAAAGGAAGGCTCAACAAGTAAAGCTCTTTAACAATTTAAACCTATCAATCTGTGTGGGCACTCGTTGATGAATA
>NZ_JBGOOD010000060.1:0-28266 GCF_041439475.1 Vibrio sp. 1S139 | reverse complement strand
ACGATTAGTCAAATATGGCGTCGTTGAACCTCAAGCTGATTTGATCAACAACGCCCAAGCAATCTCATTCGTGATTTTTGTTTGGCTCTGCATGAAATATGTATGGCCCCCTCTCACCGCGATGTTAGACGAGCGCCAAAAAGAAATCGCTGATGGTTTACGCCACTCAGAGAACGCTGCGAAAGAGCTAGAACTAGCAAAATCAAATGGCGCGCAACTCATCGAAGATGCAAGAAAAGATGTGACTGAACTGGTTGAACAGGGCCGAAAACGCCGCAATGAAATCATCAGCTTAGCGCAACAAGAAGCCGAGCAAGAAAAGGCACGCATCTTAGAACAAGGTAGAGCTGAGCTAGAAGGCGAACGCCAAAAGATACGCCGTGAACTTCAGGCAGATATGGCAGACGCAGTAATTCAAAGTGCACAGAAACTGATTAGCAAAAACCTAGATTCCGCAACGAACCGAGCGCTAGTTGACCAAATGATTAGCGAACTCTAAGGAGAGGCAATATGTCAGATTACACCAATATTGCTCATCCCTACGCCAAAGCATCGTTTGAATTTGCTTTAGGTGAAAACCAGTTACAAGAGTGGCACTCAATGCTGTCCATTCTTGTGGCTGTCGCGGAAGAAGAAACGATCGCTAGTCAGATTTCTTCAGCAGAAGGTGCTTCTACACACCAAACAGAAGAGCTGGCAAACCTCATCATTCATATTTGCCAAGGACTCGTTGATGACCACGTCATTAATCTTATTCGAGTCTTGGCCGAGAACGGCCGCCTTTCTGTTGTAAGAGACCTGTTTGAATTGTACTGCGAGCTAAAGGACGAACATGAACGTGTAGTGCCTGTCACTGTCACCAGTTCAGAAATGCTGACACAAGATCAAGTTACGTCACTAACAGCTGCACTTGAGAAGAAATTAGAGCGTCAGGTTGAAATGAAGCAGGTTATTGATGACACGTTAGTAGGTGGAATGGTCATCAAGGCGGGTGAAACCGTTATCGATGGTTCTTTAAACACATCAATTGACCGATTGGCTCATCAACTTCACGCGAGATAGGTAACAATTATGCAATTAAATTCAAATGAAATCAGCGATCTAATCAAAGAACGCATCTCGAAATTTAATGTGAGCACCGAGGCTCGCAATGAAGGCACTATCGTATCGGTTCGTGATGGCATCATCACAATCAATGGCCTTGCTGATGTTATGCAAGGCGAGATGATTGAGCTACCAGGTGGTAAATACGCACTCGCACTTAACCTCGATACCCACTCAGTAGGTGCGGTGGTTATGGGCCCCTACACTGACCTCTCTGAAGGTATGAAAGTGAAAGGTACAGGTCGTATCTTAGAAGTACCTGTAGGTAACGGACTTCTTGGTCGTGTAGTCAACACATTAGGCGAGCCAATCGATGGCAAAGGCCCAGTGAGTTGTGACCGACTCGACCCTGTAGAAGTGATTGCACCGGGTGTAATCGAACGTAAGTCTGTTGATCAACCTATTCAAACTGGTTATAAAGCGGTTGATACCATGGTGCCAATCGGTCGTGGTCAACGTGAGCTTATCATTGGTGACCGTCAGACGGGTAAAACAGCGTTAGCTATCGATGCGATCATCAATCAGAAAGATTCTGGCATCAAATGTGTGTATGTAGCGATTGGCCAAAAAGCCTCCACTATCGCTAATGTGGTTCGTAAACTCGAAGACCACGATGCGCTAAAAAACACCATCGTAGTCGTGGCGTCAGCATCAGAGTCTGCAGCGCTTCAATACCTAGCCCCTTATGCGGGTTGCACCATGGGTGAATACTTCCGTGACCGCGGTGAAGATGCGCTGATCATCTATGATGACCTATCAAAACAAGCCGTTGCTTACCGTCAAATCTCATTGCTATTGAAACGCCCACCGGGTCGTGAAGCCTTCCCTGGCGACGTATTCTACCTTCACTCACGCCTACTAGAACGTGCAGCACGAGTGAATGCAGAGTATGTAGAGAAGTTCACTAACGGTGAAGTGAAAGGCCAAACAGGCTCATTAACGGCGCTTCCTATTATTGAAACTCAGGCGGGTGATGTATCAGCGTTTGTACCAACCAACGTAATCTCAATCACTGATGGTCAGGTTTTCCTTCAAACCCAACTGTTTAACTCAGGCTTACGTCCTGCAGTAGACCCAGGTATCTCGGTATCTCGTGTGGGTGGTGCGGCGCAATGCAAGATCATCAAGAAACTGTCTGGTGGTATCCGTACTTCATTAGCTCAATATCGCGAGCTGGCGGCCTTTGCTCAATTCTCTTCTGACTTAGATGAGATGACGCGCAAACAGCTAGACCATGGCGAGCGTGTTACCGAATTAATGAAGCAAAAACAATACTCTCCAATGTCAGTCGCTGAGCAAGCAACGGTTATCTACGCAGCAGAGAAAGGCTACTTGGCCGGTGTTGAGCTAAACAACATTGCCCGTTTTGAAGAAGAGCTGATTGCTTATGCCAAAGGTCAGAACCCTGCGTTGTTCGAAAAAATCAACGCGACAGGCGATTACAATGACGAAATCGACGGTGCTCTTAAAGAGATCCTAGAAGGTTTTGTTGGGATGAAAGCTTGGTAAGTGCTCCGGTTTGTTAGCTGGAAATCAAAACAAATAGGAGCAGATTATGGCAAGTACTAAAGAAATTCGCACCAAGATAGCCAGTGTTAGTAACACTCAGAAAATCACTAGCGCAATGGAAATGGTTGCAGCAAGTAAGATGCGCAAGGTTCAAGACAACATGACGCTAACTCGCCCCTACGCCGAGAACATGCGAAAAGTTATCTCTCATGTTGCATCGGGTTCCCTGGAGTACCAGCACCCTTACCTGCAACAGCGTGAACCTAAGCGTGTCGCTTACATCATTATCTCGTCCGATCGCGGCTTGTGTGGTGGCTTGAACTCAAACTTGTTCAAGAAAGTGTTAGAAGAAATGGAGCAATGGCGCACCAAGGGAGTCGAGGTAGAAACAACCTTAGTGGGATCTAAGGCTATCTCGTTCTTCCAACGCGGCGGCAACGTTATTGCACAAACGTCAGGTCTTGGCGATACACCTAAGTTAGAAGACATCTTAGGTACGGTGAATGCGATGCTCGGGCATTACGACGAAGGTAAAATCGATAGCTTGTATCTCGTTTACAACCAGTTCGTCAACACCATGGTTCAAGCGCCAACGACCTTGCAGTTGCTCCCCCACCCTTCGGATTCTGAGGAAGGTGGTGAGCCTAAAAAAGCGCGTCGTTGGGACTACATCTATGAGCAAGCACCCAAAGACATACTCTCAGAACTGTTACATCGATACATCGATACATCGAATCGCAAGTGTATCAAGGCATCGTAGAGAGCATTGCCTGTGAGCAAGCAGCCCGAATGGTCGCTATGAAAGCGGCGACTGATAACGCAGGCCAACTCATTGATGACTTGCAGTTGGTCTACAACAAGGCGCGTCAGGCTGCCATTACCCAAGAGCTGAGTGAAATAGTCTCAGGTGCCCAAGCTGTCTAGGGCTAGAAAAGACTGGGTCAAGAACAGAATTTGAGGATTTAAGAATGAGTGTTGGAAAAATAGTTAAAGTAATCGGCGCGGTGGTTGACGTCGAGTTCAGCGGCGGCAACAGCCCACGCGTTTATGATGCATTGAAAGTGACTAGCGACGAAGCAAGCTCGTTAGTATTGGAAGTACAACAACAACTGGGTAGCAATATCGTTCGTTGTATTGCAATGGGTACGTCAGATGGCTTACGTCGTGGCCTAACGGTTGAAAACACAGGCTCTCCAATCACGGTTCCTGTCGGCGAAGAAACGCTAGGCCGTATCATGAACGTGCTTGGTCAACCTATCGATGAGTGTGGTGAAATCGGTCAGAAAGAAAACTACGAGATTCACCGTGAAGCCCCTTCTTATGAAGAACAAGCAAACAGCACTGAGCTTCTAGAAACAGGCGTTAAGGTTATCGACCTTATCTGTCCATTCGCTAAGGGTGGTAAAATTGGTCTGTTCGGTGGTGCTGGTGTAGGTAAAACCGTCAACATGATGGAGCTTATCAACAACATCGCCAAAGCCCACTCAGGTCTTTCTGTGTTTACCGGTGTAGGTGAGCGTACTCGTGAAGGTAACGACTTCTACTACGAGATGAAAGAAGCAGGTGTACTAGACAAAGTAGCCATGGTTTACGGTCAAATGAACGAGCCACCGGGAAACCGTCTACGTGTAGCACTTACAGGCCTAACTATGGCTGAGCGCTTCCGTGATGAAGGTCGTGACGTACTGTTGTTCATTGATAACATTTACCGTTACACGCTTGCGGGAACAGAAGTATCAGCTCTGCTAGGTCGTATGCCTTCAGCAGTAGGTTACCAACCAACACTGGCTGAAGAGATGGGCGTACTTCAAGAGCGTATCACGTCAACAAAACAAGGCTCTATCACGTCTATCCAAGCAGTATACGTACCTGCGGATGACTTGACTGACCCATCGCCAGCAACAACCTTTGCTCACTTAGATGCGACCGTTGTACTGTCTCGTAACATCGCGGCACTGGGTCTATACCCTGCGATTGACCCGTTAGATTCAACGTCACGTCAGTTAGATCCGCTGATCGTAGGCCAAGAGCACTACGACATTGCACAAAAAGTACAAACAACGCTGCAACGCTACAAAGAGCTAAAAGACATCATCGCGATTCTTGGTATGGATGAGCTGTCTACTGAAGACAAACAGACCGTATCTCGCGCTCGTAAGATTGAACGTTTCTTAACTCAGCCTTATCACGTGGCAGAAGTGTTTACCGGTCAGAAAGGTGTCTTTGTACCGCTAAGCGAAACACTAAGAGGCTTTAAAGGTCTGTTAAGCGGTGAATATGACGATATCCCAGAACAAGCATTCTTGTACTGTGGCTCTATCGACGAAGTGCTTAACAAAGCAAAATCACTCTAAGAGGTAGGTGCACCATGGCTATCGGAATTACAGATAATACATTTCAACTTAATATTGTAAGTGCGGAAGGTACGCTGTTTTCAGGTCCAGCGTATGCCCTAGCCGTTTCTGGCGCTGATGGTGAGTTGGGGATCCGCCCCGGTCACTCCCCGCTTCTCAGTAAAATAAAGCCGGGCGTCACAGTGTTTGTCACAGACCCTAAATCAGAAGGCCAAGTGCTTTATGTCTCTGGCGGGATGCTGGAAGTTCAGCCGGATGTGGTAACGGTGTTAGCCGATACTGCCCTGCACGGCCAAGATATTGACCGCGCTCGCGCAGAAGAAGCGAAATATGCAGCTCTAGAAAATATCAATAAGGGCAATGTAGACATCAATTTTGCTCAAGCTCAACTTGAACTAGCAAAAGCCGTGGCTCAGCTTCGCGCATCAGAACTGACATCTTCTCGTACTCGACACTGAGAATAGAACTTAGACGTTTGATGCTTGATGCTTGATGTGTAAATAGTCTACCCACTTAAAAACAGTTTAAGTGGGTAGACTACATCAGGAATCCTCCTCCTCTCTTTCAACCTCCTCTCCCTTTCGACTTCTCTAATTAATCCTTTATCACCTGCGCTTACACCATTATTTCTCTGCAAAACGCGCTTGGTGCGGGTCCAGTTCATGACCTAATGGCTGAGTCAGTGAATGGTACAGTTCAGGCTTACGACCACGAATCCAGCGCCTGCCAGTACACATATCCAACTCTTCGGCTTTTAGCTCTGCAATCACCATATCGTTATCAACGCTGTCCGTCTCGGTGATGATTTCACCATAAGGGCTCAAAATCATCGCATTACCGGTTCTCATTTCATCCATATCAACGCCGACACCATTACTGAACACCACAAACATACCGTTATCGTGCGCTCTTGCAGGCAACCAACGCATTAGCCATTCGCGCCCATTCTTACCCTGCATTTCAGCACGAATCGCTTCTGGGTTTTCATCTCGGTTAAACCATAAATCTGAGTCAATTCGCTTCATTGCATTCGGGCTACGTGACTGACAACCGCCCGTCTGGTGTGGCGCAATCAATATATCAGCGCCTTTCAATGCAGTAATTCGTACGTTCTCGACCAAGTTGTTATCCCAACAAATCAAGATACCGACTTTACAACCATGGGGCGTATCGAACACCGTGTATTGGTCGCCGCTGCTCATATGTGGGCTCACAAAGGTGTGCAGTTTACGGTGTTTCTGAACTTCTCCATTGGGCATCACGAACACATAAGTGTTGTATAACTCGCCATCCACACCCTGCTCTATCAAACCAGCCCCAACACTGATGCCAAACTGTGTTGCCAGTGCAATCAGATTTTGAGTCGATTCACCACTCGGCACAGGTTCCGCTAGCGCTTCTATCTCGTCTCGCGACAAAGCAGACACATGCCAGTAGCCAGTGATGCACATCTCTGGGAAACTGATGATCTCCACACCACTCTTCGCAGCTTGTTGAACGTATTGACCTATCACCGACAAGTTATACGCCTTATCGCCTGCATGATGGTTAAACTGAACCGACGCTACTTTGATGTCTCTTTTCATTATTCGTCCTCAAATTTCGCTTTATCTGATTTGGTATGAACTCAGTATAAAAAATCGATTCAATTCCATATAATGAAAGATATTCTTAGTTCAATGAGCATTCGGAATGGAATTTGATTTACTGAAGGCGTTTTGTCAGTTGGCTAAGTCGGGCAATTATCGTATGGCATCAGAGCAGCTCTACATTACTCAGTCGGCACTGACCAAAAAGATTCAACGACTGGAATCCAATATAGGAGCGAGTCTGTTTTCTCGCGGCAGGAACGGCGCAGAACTGACACACGCAGGTAAAACCTTACTACCCGAAGCCCAACGTTTGGTTCGTTTGAGCAGCTTTCAGGCTCCGTAGTGAATGGAACTCAGGGGCATTTGAACATTGGTTTTGGCGTATCTAATTATCACGAAGCACCTAAACTGATTGCCGCCTATAAACAACAGTACCCAGACGTTCACATCACCTTAAATGACACACCTTCTAAGCAGCAGACCGACGAGCTATTGAGCCATGAACTCGATATCAGCTTCAATCGAATACCCGACTCCTCGGATTTAAAGAGCCTAACGCTTTTCAATGATTCGCTTGTGATTGCGGTTCACAAAGATATTCTCAAGCAAGCGCCAGGTAACGATCAGGTTCTCTTTGAGTTATCGAAATGGCCTTATCTAAAATTGGCTCAGCACCGTGGCCCCGGATTAGACAGACAGATTCAACAATATTGTCTTGCCAATAAAATCGACTTATCTAAGACACAAGAAGCCGATGATATCCTCACCCTGCTTGCCTTGGTTTCGGCCAATATCGGTTTCACCATCGTACCCAGCAGTGCGCAGTACATTAGTAACACCGATGTGGAATTCATTGCGTTAGAAGGTGAACACGCGACTTGGCCTGTCGGGTTAATCTGGAATGGAGAGAGTGACAACCCACTCAGGGATAGGTTTGTAGAGTTTGTGGCTCATCAAAAAGGAAATTAGACCAGAAGCTAAATTTCACCAACAAAAAAGGCTCACTAAATAGTGAGCCTTTTGATATTTTCTTAACGTAAACCTAAGTCTAAGGTTGCTTGCGTTTTGAAAGAATAGCTTTAGATCAGTAGGTTAGAGCTATAACTTAGAAGAACTCAATCGAATTACGGCCGCTTTTGTCATCACGTGTTGGCTTTGGCGTATCCGCTTTCTTTTTCGGTTTCTTCTCTTTTTTCTCTTTCTTTGGTTCAGCCTTTGCGCTTAGCATTTCTGCTTTGCTTTTCTTAGATTCCTTCTTCTTAGAATCCTTTTTAGACTGACCTTTCTTCGCCTTGTTCTCTTTTTTAGGCGTTTCTTTCTTTTTCGGCTTTTCTGATTCTTCTTGTACTGGCTGATCACACACCACTACATAGTATTCTTGGTTGAATTCAAAGAAGTCGCCATCGTACATTTTACGACGCTTACGGGTTTCTAGCTCACCATTTACCGCTACGTAGCCTTCAGAGATGATGTGCTTAGCTTCGCCGCCACCACTCACTAGGTTAGCAATTTTAAACACTTTGTAGAGCTCGATTGGCTGTGATGAAACATCAATACCAATTGCTTCAATTTCAATCTCTTCGCCTTCTTCGCCCAGCTCTTGGCCTTCGTAATCAGCGTCTTCGTAATGTTCTTGGTCCATGGTGACCTCTACCTAAATATGTACTTCTGAAATATTGGGCGCAGTGTAATCTTAAAACAACGAAATGACCATGTTGAATTCAACCAGAGCCCATTTGTTTTAAACAAACCCTCTGCGTTATAAAACACCACCAACATTCGAAAGACTCACCAACTGCTTAGTATATTCATGCTGCGGATTACCAAACAAAGTCTCAGTGTCGCCCTTCTCTATTACCTCGCCAGCTTTCATGACGATGGTGTAATGACACAAGGATTTCACGACATTCAGATCATGACTGATAAACAAATAGGTCAGGCCATACTTTTCTTGAAGTGACTTCAGCAAATCCAATACTTGAGCTTGAACGGTTCTGTCCAATGACGATGTTGGTTCATCGAGCAGGATAAACTCTGGCTTTAAAATCAAAGCACGAGCAATCGCAATACGCTGCCTTTGACCGCCAGAAAACTCATTTGGGTAACGGTGACGCGTTTCAGGATCGAGGTCAACCTCTTTCATTACGTCACAGATGCGTTGGTCGAGTTCGTGCTCATCCAATTGTTGATGCACTAACAAACCTTCGCCAATCACCTGAGCGACCGACATTCTCGGGTTTAGCGCAGAAAACGGGTCTTGAAAGACTACTTGCATACGGCTTCTAAACGGAAGCATCTGTTTTCGATCTAAACCTTGAAGCTGTTCACTCGAGTAGGTGATTGACCCTTCACTATCTACCAGCTTAAGTATCGCCATACCGGTCGTCGATTTACCAGAACCACTTTCGCCAACCAAACCGATTGAGTGCCCTTTCTTCAAAGTGAACTCCATGTCGGTCACAGCTTTAACATGAGAAATGGTGCGCTTGAATAAACCGCCCGTGATCGGGAACCAAACACGAAGTTGATTTACATCGAGTAGCGGTTTGCTTTCGGGTGACACAGGAACGGGCAAACCTTTCGGATCAGAGTTAATAAGTTTTTGAGTGTAAGGGTGAGCAGGCGCGTTAAACAGGGTATGACAGTCGTTACTTTCGACCAAGCGACCATCTTTCATTACTGCTACTCTGTCGGCAATCTTACGAACGATACTCAAGTCATGAGTAATGAAAAGCATTGCCATACCCAGCTCTTGCTGCAGGTCTTTTAGAAGGTCGAGGATCTGCGCTTGCACCGATACATCCAAAGCCGTTGTCGGCTCATCAGCAATAAGCAGCTCTGGTTCATTGATCAGTGCCATCGCGATCATCACGCGCTGGCGTTCTCCACCAGATAGCTCGTGCGGATAGGCTGAAATCTTTTGCTCAGGATAGCGAATGCCAACCTTGGATAGCCATTCTATCGCTAAGGCTTGCGCTTTGTTGGTTCTCATACCTCGGTGAATCGCGAGGGTTTCAACAAGCTGTTTTCCGACTCTATGAAGCGGATTCAGCGACACCATGGACTCTTGAAAGATCATGCCGATGCGACCACCACGAATCCCGCGCAGTTGTCTTTCAGAACAACTCAGAATATCGGTGCCAGAGAAGTTAATCTTACCGTTTAAGTAATGTGACGAGCCTTTAGGCAGCAGTTTCAATACTGAATTAGCGGTAACCGATTTGCCTGAACCACTCTCTCCTACCAGAGCAAGTGTCTCACCTTTGTATATTTCTAAAGAGACATCTTGTGTCACTTGCTCTATCGAGTTTTTTCGCCCGAAACCGACAGACAGTTTATCTATGGTCAAAACCGGAGAAGCAGGCGTTGTATTTGAAGTCATAACCTATCCTTACTTCTGTTGATGCGGGTCGAAAGCATCACGCACCGCTTCACCAACGAAGACCAGTAACGTAAGCATCAGTGAAAGCACGACGAAGGCAGAAATGCCAAGCCAAGGCGCTTGTAAGTTAGCTTTACCTTGCGCCAACAACTCGCCTAACGAAGGCGAACCCGCAGGAAGACCAAAGCCCAAGAAGTCTAACGAAGTCAGTGTGGTCACCGAGCCTGAAAGAATAAACGGCATCATGGTTAACGATGCAACCATCGCGTTAGGTAACATGTGACGAAGCATAATACGTTTGTCATCAACACCCATGGCTTGCGCGGCTCGCACATAATCGAAGTTTCGGCAGCGTAAAAATTCCGCTCGCACGATGCCGACTAAACTCATCCAACTAAACAGCACCATAATCCCGAGCAACCACCAGAAATTCGGCTCAATAAAACTCGACAAAATAATCAGCAAGAACAGGGTCGGCATTCCGGACCACACCTCGATGAAACGTTGCCCAAACAGGTCAACCCAACCGCCGTAGTAACCTTGTGTAGCACCAACGACCACACCAATGACACTTGAAACAATCGTCAGAACAAAACCAAAGAGTACCGAGATACGAAAGCCGTAAATAATTCTCGCCAACACATCTCGCCCTTTGTCATCTGTCCCTAACCAGTTAACCGAATCAGGCTCCGATGGTACCGCGCCTGCGATATCAAAGTTGATAGTGTCGTAGCTAAAAGGAATGATAGGCCAAACGATATAGCCACTCTCTTCAATGAGGTCGATTACATACGGGTCTTTATAGTCAGCCTCGGTTTCAAACTCCCCCCCGAATTCTGTCTCTGCGTATTCATTAATGACAGGCACAAACCATTGATTGTCATAAGAAACCAATAATGGCTTATCGTTCGCGATGATTTCAGCGAACAGGCTCAAGCCAAACAAGATGGTAAATATCCAAAGGGAGATAAAACCACGCTTATTTGCTTTAAAACGTAACCAACGAGCTTCAGCTAAAGGGTTGTTAAACATTTATTATCAATACCTTGTTATTCGTTCGCCATTAACGCGCTTCAAAATCAATTCGAGGATCAACCCAGGTATAAGTCAGGTCGGAGATAATGCTCAGCACCAAGCCAAGCAAGGTCATGATATAGAGAGAGCTGAACACCACTGGGTAATCTCGCTGAATGGTCGACTCAAAGCCAAGCAGACCGATGCCTTCGAGTGAAAACATCACTTCAATCAACATAGAACCCGTGAAGAAAATACTAATAAATGCACTCGGGAAACCAGCAATAATGATCAACATCGCGTTACGGAAAACGTGCTTGTAGAGAATGCTGCTCTCGTCCAAACCTTTTGCTCGAGCGGTCACTACATATTGCTTATTGATTTCATCAAGGAAGGAGTTTTTGGTCAGCATGCTGAGTGTGGCAAAGCCGCCGATGACCATCGCGAAAATAGGCAAAGCTAAGTGCCAGAAGTAGTCGCCAATTTGCTGATACCAGTTGAGCTGGTCGAAGTTACTCGACACAAGCCCTCGCAATGGGAACCAACTGAAGTAGTTACCGCTTGCAAACAAGATAATCAGAATAATCGCAAACAAGAAGCCCGGCACCGCGTAGCCGACAATCACCACCGCGCTCGACCAAATATCAAAGCGAGAGCCGTGATGTATCGCCTTCATAATGCCTAAGGGTATCGAAATCACATAGATGATTAACGTACTCCACAACCCTAAGGAAATGGAGACAGGTAAACGCTCGATGATTAAATCAATCACGTTACCACCCTTAAACAGGCTTTCACCAAAGTTAAAGGTCGCGTAGTTTTTCAACATATCGAAGTAGCGAACGTGAATCGGTTTATCAAACCCAAACTGCTTTTTGATCTCTTCAACCACTTCAGGATCAAGCCCGCGTGAGCCTTTATAGCCACTGGCAGACGCTTGATCACTTTCACTTAAATCAACTTCTTGTCCACCACCAGAAAAACGCTCCATAATGCCAGAGTTATGCCCTTCTAATTGAGCAACAGCTTGCTCTACCGGGCCTCCAGGCGCTATCTGGATGATGAAAAAGTTGATGGTGATGATCGCCCACAGCGTGGGGATCACCAACAATAAACGTCGAAATATATACGCGGCCATGCTAACTAACTCCTAGCGACGTTTTTCAGGAAGCAAAGCCGCCTTCTCTTCTGAAATCCACCATGTATCGATACCTAAATCGTATTTAGGCAATACATCTGGACGCTCAAACTTGTCCCACATTGCTACGCGATACTCGCCAACGTGCCATTGCGGGATGTTGTAGAAATTCCACTGCAATACTCGGTCTAGTGAACGACCTAGTGTAAGAAGCTTTTCAGGGTGCTGTTGGTTACGCGCAATTTCTTCTGTTAACGCGTCAACCACTGGATCGATAACACCTGCAGTATTGTAAGTAGAATCAATGTAGTTAGAGTTCCAAACGATCATTAAGTTCGGGCTAGGATAAGGGTTTGCGGAAAATGACGACGAAACCATGTCGAAATCACGATCACGCAAGCGCTTGATGTATTGAGTGGTATCGATGGTACGGATCTTCATCTCAATACCCATGCGCTTAAGGTTCTTTTGAACCGGCGTTGCGATACGTTCCGTGGTTGGGCTGTAAATCAACAACTCAAATGACATCGGCTTGCCAGTCTTTTCGTTGGTCATGACTTTGTCTTTCAGCACCCAACCCGCTTCTTTCAACAATTTGAAAGCGGTACGCATTTGGCTACGAATACGACCGCTACCATCGGTGACGGGTGGTTGGAATTCTTCGGTGAAAACTCGCGGTGGAATCTGATCTTTGTATTGAGACAACAACTCGACTTCAGCTTCGCTTGGTAAGCCTTTCGCTTCGTAGTCGGTATTTTGGAAGTAGCTACGAGTACGCTTGTACTGACCATAGAACATGTTCTTGTTCATCCACTCAAAGTCCATCGCATAGGTTAACGCTTCACGCACTTTAGGATCCGAGAACACAGGTGATTGAATGTTGAAGACGAAACCTTGAGTCGTTTCAGGCTTCTCGTGGTTGATCTCTTCTTTAATGATGTAGCCTTTATCGAAGTTCGCGCCCGTATAAGAGTTAGCCCAGAACTTAGCCGAATTCTCGGTTCGAAGATCGAACTCCCCTGCTTTGAACGCTTCCAACATTACCGTGTCGTCACGGTAGTAATCGTATTGCACCTGCTTGAAGTTATTGCGGCCAACGTTAACTGGTAGGTCTGCTGCCCAGTAGTTTTCATCTAGACCATAGGTAACACTTTGGCCTGATTTGTAGCTGATGATCTTATAAGGACCACTACCGACTGGTGGCTCACTTAGAGGCTCAGACAGCTTTCTGTCTTTCCAGAAATGTTTCGGCAATACACGAGTGCTTTGCGCGAAGCTAAACAGTTTTTCGCGGTTTGGACTGTTCATTTCAATACGAACAACCAAATCAGAGACCGCTTTTACTGACTTAATCTCTTTGTAATACACACGATACTGAGGCACGCCCTCGGTTGAGAACTTGTCAAAAGTAAAGGCAACATCATGCGCAGTGATAGGCTCGCCATCTTGGAATTTAGCATTTGGGTTGATGTCGATTTCCATCCAAGTGAAATCACTGGAGTAGCGAACCTTTGAAGCGATCAATGGATAGTACGCATCAATCTCGTCACTCGGAGAAAACATCAAGGTATCGTAAATCTCTCCGGTATAACTTGCAGCAACGCCGCGGGAACCGAATCGATTAAAGCTATCGTACGTACCTATGCTGCCATAGGTCACTTTGCCCTGCTTTGGCGCATCAGGATTAACGTAATCGAAGTGAGTGAAATCGGCTGGATATTTTGCTTCACCAAAACCAACCAGTTGTGTGGTTTCAATAACGGTGACAGCAGGAGTTGATTGGGTTTCAGAAGCGTAAGTAACGGAGGGTTGTAAAGCTATAAGCGGCAACATGATTGCACATGACTTCAAATTAAACCTGAAAAACTGAGTGCGTTGCGAGGCTTTGCGTCGAAAAACTGTTCCCATTTGACTCTCCCTTCAAATGTCATGAATTCTATATTCAAGTTGATTTATCGGCTTTGAATGCATGCCGTTAAATCAAGTATAGGTTCAAATCTAACATCATGTAATAACTAATAAAACCATCAGCACTCTATCTCTGACGGTTTATTTACAAATTACTCGTCACCGCTCGAAGTTATTGGATGCAGTGAGCTTTGATTGCTTAGCCTGAATGACACAAGCCTCCACAGCTTAGATTTCCTTTGATTCGCTTCTAAATTGAAGTTTAGGTTCTAAATAATCAACAAACTATACTTTTACTGGAGTATCCTTGCTGCCTAGGTCTAAATGGAATGACACTTTGAACAAACCAAACCAAATAACATTCGCAACGTTCAACCTTCTGAACTATCTCGAGCCACCGAATGCTTATTATGATTTTGAGAACATCTACAGCTTCGAAGAATGGCAGAAGAAGCAACATTGGATGGCTGAAGCGATTCGTTCATTAGATTGCGATGTGATTGGCTTCCAAGAGATATTTAGCCCGCAGTCTTTAGAGCAATTGATGAACGACCTAGGTTATCCATACTTTGCAGTGGTCGATAGCGCACACGTTGAAGATGATTACCTATACACCTCACCTGTCGTTGGTATTGCTTCCCGTTACCCTATTGAAAACGTTCAGCCTGTTACGCCAGATTCGACGTTACTGACAGCATTCAACCTTGGCGACAAATTCTCATTCAACAGAACAGCTGTTCACGCGACGATTACGTTACCCCATTTAGGTTCAACCGACTGTTATGTGGTGCACTTCAAATCACAACGTCCGACAGAACCAAAAGCAGAATCTGTCGATACGAACAACGCTCAGCAAGGTGCAAAACCACAAAGTGACACGCTCACTCGTTTTCACCAAGAACGGCTTGGCTCTTGGCTATCCAGTGCCCAACGCGGCCTAGAAGCTCAGATGCTGCATCAATACATCACCAACCAACGCTACCAAACCGATCAACCTGTTGTGTTGATGGGTGATTTTAATAAGCCTCTATTTAATGATGAGTTTAAAGGGCTGTTGAGTTACTCAATCAACCGAGACGAAAACAGCAAGCATTGGCTATCCCACTTTCGATTAAAAGACAGCTGGGATCTTTACCATCAGCTACATGAAGAAGATTTGCTTGAACAGCGTAAGCCAACCCATTACTACGGCGCATCTGGGTCTGTACTGGACTACATTTTGATGTCGAACGAGTTTGATTGTCAGAACTCGTCTAGTTTGATGGAGATCTCTAGCTACACAGTGTTAGACCATCACCTCACCAATCCAAGCTTTGAACACGACCAATTCAGTACGGACCATGCCATCGTGTCTGTTACCGCTCATATTCGTGAAGCCTAGAGTTAAACATAAAAAAGCCGCAGTCAAAAACTGCGGCCTTCCACTTTAGCTAAACGGGTTGAGCTAACCGACGCCCCATTTAGAAACCGATTTACCGTTTAGCAAAGTATGAAACTTAGAATGTGTACATTGCGCCTAAGTAGAAAGAATCCAGAACAACAGTATCTTCTGTCTTGTGTCCGTTTTCGTAATCTTCGATATCAAAAGCATCGGCTTCGTACGCTAAGCGAAAGCTCAACGAAGACATTGTAGGTGGCGTATATCCAACACCAACACCCATACGGATGCCATCTCCCGAATCATCAAAACCATCTCCTGAAGGGCGAGAGCCATCAGCAAGCTTCATGTCTAGATCAATAGTCGACAGACCGATAGTGCCAAATGGACGAATGCCATTATCAAACGTGTAACCGAGGTTCGCCGTTACCGAAAAGATTTGAGGTGTCCAAGTGAAAACCTTATTACCAGATTTCGTTTTCAGGGCGATATCACCAAAATCTGTGTATTGAGCTTCAACCGAAACAATGCGGTTAAATTTGTAACCAGCAATTAATCGGTAAGTATTGTCTTCGGCTTTAAAAGTAATAGGCTCACTGATCGTGTCAGTTAACCCGCCCACTTCGACCATTAGCACACTTAAATAATTACCCGCTCCAACAGCAGGCCAATTTGCTCAATCTCCACAATTTAGAATAAGACGAACAGAAAACACGATGAACCACACAATAGACTTCAACGGCTTAATCATTGATATCGACGCTCGAACGATTACCAACCAGCAAGGAAACAAAATCACTTTGCGCCCTCGCCTATTAGCAGTGCTCTGCTTGTTATTGGAAAATGTGGGAAGACCGATCTCAAGAGAGCATATTGTTGATGTGTGTTGGGACGGACAACTCTCGTCACCACATGTTCTTGCAAACGTAGTCTATAACCTACGCAATGTGTTCGCGCGATTAAGAGCATCCAACGTCCAGATCATTACCATTAGTAAGTTCGGATATGCGCTATCGATTGAACCCACGTAAAAGGATTTATGCAATCAATGGCGGTGACTAAGATCACCAAAAAACGCCCCATCGAAACGTTTCGATGATCATTATCACACTCTAAAACAATCAAACGTGCAAATGATAAATCAGACACTATTATCACTATCGAAACGTTTCGATGGCTTTTCTTGAGTTGTTCTCAACCCATCAAGCGTTATTTTTCGATAGGTCGTGATATGAAAAAAAGTACTTTAATAAACTCTGAACTCTCTTACCTAGTGGCGACTCTTGGCCACACAGATGAAATCACGATTTGTGACGCGGGCCTGCCGATTCCAGACCACGTAACTCGTATTGATCTTGCTTTGACTCACGGTGTCCCAAGCTTTCAGCAAACGGTAAAAACCATGCTGGATGAATCTCAAATCGAAGGCGTTGTGATTGCAGAAGAGTTTGCGAAAGTAAGCCCAGAGCACCACGCAGCGCTGATTGATTTAATCAAGACAGAAGAAGCACGTTGTGGCAAATCGCTTTCTATTACTTACATCACTCATGAAGAATTCAAACAGCGAACGCATGAAAGCCGTGCAGTGATTCGCACCGGTGAATGCACACCATACGCAAATGTTATTTTCCAAGCTGGCGTAACCTTTTAGCTCAAGCAAAACGCAACGACAGCTCAGTGTCATCACTGAACCAAAAACAATACATAGACAGAATAATCAAATACAACTGGCCCCGAGTAAAGGAACCGACATGACTCAAGCCATTTTAGAACTTAACTCAATTGAGAAAACCTTCCCTGGTGTTAAAGCACTGGATAAGGCAAGCCTCAACGTTTATCCAGGACGCGTAATGGCGTTAATGGGTGAAAACGGTGCAGGTAAATCAACGCTCATGAAAGTGCTGACAGGTATTTATCACTTGGACGGCGGCACTATCGCCTACCAAGGAAAACCTGCTGCATTTAAAGGGCCACGTGATTCTCAACAAGCAGGCATTAGCATCATTCACCAAGAACTGAATCTAATTCCTGAGTTGACCATCGCCGAGAACATCTTCTTAGGTCGTGAAATCACTGGCACCATGGGTCGTATCTTGTGGAACGAGATGTACCAAGAAGCAGACAAGCTACTTAAACGCCTTAACGTGAAACACAGCTCGAAAACGCCTCTAGGTCAGTTGAGCCTTGGTGAGCAGCAAATGGTAGAGATTGCGAAAGCCCTATCGTTTGAATCTAAAGTCATCATCATGGATGAACCAACCGATGCGCTAACCGATACCGAAACTGAATCTCTGTTTAAGGTGATTAACGAATTGCGCGATGAAGGCTGTGGCATTGTTTACATCTCTCACCGTTTGAAAGAGATCTTCGAGATTTGTGATGACATCACCGTGCTGCGTGACGGTAAGTTCATTGGTCAGTGTGAAGTAAAAGACACCGACGAAGATGGCCTAATCGAAATGATGGTTGGTCGTAAGTTAGACGAACAATATCCACGTATCGGCCAGAGCCATGGTGAAACTTGTCTTGAAGTGATTGGCCTGACGGGTTCTGGTGTTCACGATGTGAGCTTTACGCTAAAACGCGGTGAAATCCTGGGTGTATCTGGCCTAATGGGTGCTGGCCGAACTGAACTGATGAAAGTGATTTACGGTGCCCTTCCAAGTGAACGCGGCGTCATCAACCTAGAAAATAAAACCATCAACCCTGTAAGCCCGAAAGACGGCTTGGCCAATGGCATTGCTTACATCTCTGAAGACCGTAAAGGCGATGGCTTAGTTCTAGGGCTTTCTGTTAAAGAAAACATGTCGTTATGTTCACTTGACCTACTAACAAAGAGCGGTCAAATCCAACATAAAGACGAAGTGATTGCAGTAGATGACTTCATCAAGCTATTCAACATCAAAACCCCGACGCGCGAACAGATTATTGGCAACCTTTCTGGTGGTAACCAACAGAAAGTGGCTATCGCTAAGGGCTTGATGACCAAACCAAAAGTACTGATTCTCGACGAGCCAACGCGCGGTGTCGATGTCGGTGCTAAGAAAGAGATTTACCAACTCATTAATAAATTTAAAGCCGACGGCATGAGCATCATTTTAGTCTCATCTGAAATGCCAGAAGTGTTAGGAATGAGTGACCGCATCATGGTGATGCATGAAGGCCGTGTAAGCGGTGAATTTGATGCTAAAGAAGCAAACCAAGAATTATTACTGGCGTGTGCGGTCGGTAAAAAGATCAACGAGGACGCAGCATGAGTACTAAAACCATGAGCAAAACAACTGAAGCTCCAAAGAAAAAACCGTTAATCAGCAAAGAGTGGCTGATTGATCAAAAGTCATTGATTGCTTTGCTCTTCCTGATTGTTGTCGTTTCTTTCTTAAACCCGAACTTCTTTACTGTCGACAACATCCTAAACATTCTGCGCCAAACCTCGGTTAACGCAATTATCGCTGTAGGTATGACGCTGGTTATCTTAACCGCGGGTATCGACTTGAGTGTTGGTTCTGTACTGGCGCTTTGTGGTGCGTTCGCAGCCAGCATGATTGGCATGGAAATCCCTGTGATGATCGCAGTACCAACCGCTCTTGTAGCAGGTGCAGCATTAGGTGCGATTAGTGGTGTGATTATCGCTAAGGGTAAGGTTCAAGCCTTCATCGCAACGCTTGTCACCATGACACTACTTCGCGGCGTAACCATGGTTTACACAGATGGTCGTCCTATTTCAACAGGCTTCACAGACACAGCAGACGCATTCGCTTGGTTCGGTACTGGCTACGCAATGGGTGTACCGGTTCCAGTATGGATCATGGTCGTGGTATTCGCAGCAGTATGGTACCTACTTAACCACACACGCTTTGGTCGCTACGTTTACGCACTGGGTGGCAACGAATCAGCAACTCGCCTATCAGGCATCGACGTAGACAAAGTAAAAATCGGTGTTTACGCAATCTGTGGTCTGCTAGCTGCAGTGGCAGGCATCATCGTGGCATCGCGTTTGTCATCTGCTCAACCAACCGCAGGTATGGGTTATGAGCTAGACGCTATCGCAGCCGTAGTTCTTGGCGGGACAAGCTTAGCTGGCGGTCGTGGCCGTATCATGGGCACATTGATTGGTGCTCTGATTATCGGCTTCCTAAACAACGCCCTAAACCTACTAGACGTATCTTCTTACTACCAGATGATTGCAAAAGCAGTGGTTATTCTTCTGGCAGTATTGGTCGACAACAAAAACAAATAAAACCTATTCACACTCTAGGTTAATACAAGTAACACCCTGTTTTACCTTAAAATATTAGAATCTATAAATAATGTAACAACGAGCTAGGACTCACCTCTTAGCTCCCCCTACACAAAGGACTTACACCATGAAAAAATTAGCGACTCTTATTTCTGCTGCTCTTCTTTCTACAACAGTATCTGTGTCTGCACAGGCGCAAGATACAATGGCAATCGTTCTGTCTACATTGAACAACCCATTCTTTGTAACCATGAAAGATGGCGCAGAAGCGAAAGCTGAAGAGCTAGGCTACAAGCTTATCGTTCTGGATTCTCAAAACGACCCAAGCAAAGAGCTGTCGAACATTGAAGATCTAACCATTCGTGGTGTTAAGGCAATCCTGATCAACCCAACAGATTCAGACGCCGTGTCTAACGCAATTCGCATGGCTAACCGTTCAAACATCCCAGTACTAACACTAGACCGTGGTGCAAGCCGTGGTGACGTAGTAAGCCACATCGCTTCTGATAACGTAATCGGTGGTGAAATGGCAGGTCACTTCATCATGGAAAAAGTGGGCGAAAAAGCGAAAGTAATCCAACTTGAAGGTATTGCTGGTACTTCTGCAGCTCGTGAACGTGGTGAAGGCTTCATGAATGCAGTAAACGGCAGCGACCTTGAGCTTCTTGCAAGCCAACCTGCTGATTTCGACCGTACTAAAGGTCTGAACGTAATGGAAAACTTGCTTGCTGCTAACCCAGATGTACAAGCAGTATTTGCTCAAAACGATGAAATGGCACTAGGTGCACTTCGCGCAGTTCAAGCGTCAGGTAAAGAAGTGATGATCGTTGGCTTTGATGGCACAGACGACGGCATCGCTGCTGTTAACCGCGGCCTACTAGGCGCTACAGTTGCACAACAACCTGACCTAATCGGTTCTCTAGGTATCGAAATGGCAGACAAAGTACTGAAAGGCGAAACAGTAGACGAGTACGTACCAGTACCTCTAAAAATCATCGCTAAGTAATCGTTACTAGGTAACGCGATATAAAGCAGGGAGTTCCCTATCTCCCTGCTTTGATTGGCTCGCTGACTCAAACAAAAGCAAACCCCGACAGTGCATCGCTGTTTCTCATTCCGCTCACAAAAGAGAGCGCACTTAACACCATGAGAAAGACCCATGCATTTTCAAATACGATATATCATAAGGCTCGTATCATGACTCAACTGATTGTTTTAGGTAGCGTTAACGCTGACCACGTACTGCAAGTTCCTTCGTTCCCTCGTCCGGGTGAAACCTTGATTGGCGGTAACTATCAGGTCATCCCTGGCGGTAAAGGCGCAAACCAAGCAGTCGCTGCTGCGCGATTAAACGCAGATATCGGCTTCATCGCCTGTGTCGGTGACGACCCATTCGGCATCAACATTCGTCAAGACTTCGCTAAAGACGGCATCAACATCGACGGTGTTATCGTGGCAGACAACACGCCAACTGGCATCGCGATGATCCAAGTATCCGCAACGGGTGAAAACAGCATCTGTCTTTCTGCGGAAGCGAACGACAAGCTGACTTGCGATCAAATCGAGCCGCATCTAGAGAAGATTCGCGGCGCTGAATACTTGCTGACTCAGCTTGAAACGCCAATTGAAGGCATTGAATACGCTGCGAAAGTAGCAAAAGAGAGTGGCACGCAAGTCATTCTAAACCCGGCTCCTGCTCGTCCATTATCGGATTCACTGCTTGCTTGTGTTGACGTGATTACACCGAACGAAACTGAAGCAGAAGTGCTGACAGGCATTACCGTGACGGACAACGCGTCTGCTCATCAGGCTGCATTGGCTCTGCATGCTAAAGGCATAGAAACGGTAATGATCACGCTAGGCGCGAAAGGCGTGTGGGTGAGTCATCGCGGTCAAGGCAATGAAGCCAGCGAAGGTGAATTAATCGCAGGTTTCCGTGTTGAAGCAACAGATACAACTGCCGCAGGTGACACCTTTAACGGCGCGTTGGTGACAGGCTTGCTTGAAGATATGCCACTTGAGCGTGCGATTAAATTTGCTCATGCTGCAGCTGCTATCTCTGTGACACGCTTTGGTGCTCAAACGTCGATTCCAAGCCGTGCTGAAACCGATGCGTTTTTGGCAGAGCAACTGTCTGCTTAGTTTGATACCTATTTGAAGGCCTAACTTCTGAGCTAAACCGTGGTTAACGGATGTTAGCCTTCAAATTCGGTAACAACAAATAACAAGAATAAGCCCCTGTTTTCAGGCAGAATATCGCCCAACGTGGAAGGTTATTCCCACAAGGATTTTTTATGGCAACAATGAAAGACATCGCACGGCTCGCAAAGGTTTCGACTTCTACCGTGAGCCACGTGATCAACAAATCACGCTTTGTCAGTGAAGAGATTGCTGAGCGTGTTAACAGTGCGGCTAAAGAACTCAACTATGCGCCTTCTGCATTGGCTCGCAGCTTGAAAATGAAGCAAACCAAAACCTTGGGAATGCTAGTGACCACATCCACCAACCCATTCTTTGGCGAAGTGGTAAAAGGTGTGGAACGTCGTTGCTACGAAAAAGGCTACAACCTTATCTTGTGTAACACCGAAGGCGATAGCGAACGCATGAAATCCTCTATCGATACCTTGCTGCAAAAGCGAGTCGATGGCCTGATGCTAATGTGTTCTACCCTTGAAGGCGAACATATCGATGTATTCGAGCGCTACCCAGAACTGCCTGTTGTAGTCATGGATTGGGGCCCTATGTTGTTTGCGAGCGATAAGATCCAAGACAACTCGCACCAAGGTGGCTACATGGCAACTAACCACTTGATAGATAACGGTCATTCTCAAATTGGTTGTATCACTGGCCCACTGCACCGTAATCAAGCTTCGTCTCGTTATCAAGGCTTCAAGCAAGCAATGGAAGAAGCCAATTTAGAGATCAACCCTAAGTGGATTGTTGAATCCAACTTTGAATGTGACGGTGGTTTTGACTCTTATCAGACATTGAAAACTCGTGGCGAAATGCCGTCTGCCTTGTTCGTCAGTAACGATATGATGGCGATGGGCGTGATTCACGCTGCGGCGCAAGATGGCACATCGATTCCGAATGATCTGTCTATCATTGGCTACGATGACATCCACCTGTCGAAGTACATGACACCCGCGTTAAGCACTGTCCACCAGCCAAAACATCGTTTAGGTAAAACCGCAGTGGATACGCTTTTGAGCAGATTACAAACTCCAGATGCTTATCCGCAAGTCGTTGAACTTGAACCTACTCTTGTTGAACGAAGCAGCGTAAAAGCCATTTAAAGCGCCTTCTTAGAGATCTAAACAACAAAGGGCAAGGTTAAAAAACCTTGCCCTTTTCGCTCCTAATGCACTTCACTTATCTTCTTAGCGATTCAACACAGATGCGATTTGCTGTATTTCGTCTAACACATCGACGCCATTGTATTGCGGCGCAATCGAGGGATCTTGAATACTCACGGTTTCTACCGATTGCTTGTCGTTAAGTTTAGTCACTAACTCCCCTTTGGGTGAGTAGGCTCGGCTTCCACCACAATAAGTCGCGGTAAACGCATCAACCACATCCTGTCCAACTCGATTACAAGTCACGACATGACACCCCTCTTCTAAAGCCCTTGCATGAGCAATAGCAAAGCTATGATGACCACCAAAATTCGCGGGATGGAGAATAACGTCGACCGACTGATACTCTCTCATGATCTCCGGGAACCAAATATCGAAGCAAATCGCGACACCAAACTTTAAGCCTTTGTGCTCAAACGAGAGGCGTTCCTCCCCTCTCGAGAAATACTGCTTATCGAATTTGGTTTGACTGATTTTTCTATATTTGTGTCGTAAACCGGAAGCATCCACAACCACGACGCTGTTGTAATATTGGCCGCTATCTTTCTCGGCAATGCCTGCAACAATCAAGGTGTCATGCTTCGCTGCAAGCTGCGTTAATGAATCAATAGTACTGCTGTCGGCGAAGTCTTCAGCCAATTCGTGAATTTCTTCAGCCTCGTTAAAAATATACCCAGTCGTGAACAGTTCAGGCAGTAAAGTAATATCACCGACTGACGGCTCCGCTTGCAAAAGATCAGAGACCGAATCTATATTCTTTTGTTTGTTTTTGTATTCAACTTCAAGCTGAATAAGCGTGATACTGACATTATTCAAAATCGATTCCTTACTAGGTAATACTTAAAGCTGTAATGCTTCAAGCTGGAGACTAAGAACTAAGAACGACAGAGTAGGCCAATCCCCTATCGCTTTCTTATTCGCCCGCCAAAGGTTGAAGCAGGTGCACAGTCCTGTACGTATTTTAAACCTGCCTACGGCGCTAATTTAGGCTCTGGTAAAACCGGAGGCGTGCTGTCCATGTAGGTTAAGAAATTCGCCCACACCTCATGCGTGCGCTGCTTGGTTAACCTTGTCTTACAGGAAAGCGCCATAACCCCTCGAATAGAACCATCACGCCATTGGATGTAAACAGAGTCACAATGTGCTGTCATGTACGCCTGCCAGCTCTCCTGAGCCTTCTTAATTGAAGCTACCAGCTGAGCTTCATAAGCATTGTGCTCAAAGCTGGCTGCAAGGTATTTATCCAGTTCCGCTTGTGCAGATCCCAACTCAATTGCCGCACACTGATTGATCTCGATGGTATTCATCGCATTCTCGCAATCAACAACACCTTCGTCGGCCAACGCAGAGAATGAGAAGCACACCGCTATGAGTGCTGATATCAGTTTTGTCATAATCATCCTTTATGCTGCCACCACCAAAACGAATCGTGTCGTGACTTTATTTATTTAAACGTGGCTCAATATTTAGCTCATTCAGCCAGAGCAAATAACAATAAAATTTATCAGGATATAAGCATTTGTTATCCGCATAAATCATCAAAAATGACGCCTCGCCAACTCAAATAAATGAGATAACGCTCAGATTTTGCTGGTAAAACTAGAAAACATATTATTTATATCAATAATTCGTGCCTGCATTCACAATATTAATTATTTACATTGCTACGTAATCGTTAACTTTATAAATTAAATCGAATGCTCACATAAATCGGTAACGCTTCTCCAACTATGGATATCAAGTACCAAA
This sequence comes from Vibrio sp. 1S139, assembly GCF_041439475.1. NCBI lineage: Bacteria > Pseudomonadati > Pseudomonadota > Gammaproteobacteria > Vibrionales > Vibrionaceae > Vibrio > Vibrio sp. 1S139. The sequence continues at coordinate 3,542 of NZ_JBGOOD010000060.1, read as the reverse complement.
ACATTGCCAAGACTTCATTTTACTTTGCCATTTCTTTCTTTTTTTCCATGGCAATGCTCATTCCTTTTACACCACATCACTACCAAACATTAACCGAAGACACATCAAGGTTAGTCGAAACTAGGTTAGAAAGGATCCAATCAAGGTTCGACCGTTTTTTATCTGAAGTTAGACCTGAACAGTCTTGCGACGCGATCGTTAGACAGCTTCGACAAAACGTTTTTGAAGCCGATTGGGTAAAAGAAGCAGCGGTATTCAATAAACAGAACCGATTTTACTGTTCAACCACCGATGGTGACGTTTCATTTCGCCTATACAGCACCATCAGGCAGCGACTCAATGACGACCCGAATTTAACAACCCTGTCGTATTCCAACTCGGCCATCACGCAAGTTCAGTCCATCATGCTCATTTTCTCGAACAAAGAAGATGCCGGAGTGAGCCTGATGATTCCGCCACACTTCATCTATGACCTTGTTGAAACAAACCTGAGCAGCCATGGAATACAGGCCAAAGTTGAAGTGATCAAAAGAGATATCCACCCTACCGATATTGACTCATCAATCGCCAAGGTGCGGATACAATCAAACACCTACCCATTGACCATCACCTCATACATTGGGTATCAGTTTTATCTTCACTTCATGTTGAGTTATTTATGGTTTGGCTTTTTGATGGCCGGAATCACCACCATTATTCTCCTTTCCATCAAGCATAAAAAGCAGAGCCAACGCAGCTTAGAATATTCGCTTTCAAGTGCGCTAAAAAACCAACACCTTCATGTTCACATGCAGCCTATCGTTAACCAAAACACCAATGAGATCGTCGGCTGTGAGTCACTATTACGATGGAACGACCCAATTGAAGGTAACGTCTCCCCGGCTATTTTCATTCCGCTTGCTGAAAGCTTAGGCTTAATTGAGGAGCTCACCTACTTCGTGCTGCGCAAAGTATTAATGACGTTGAAAAGCAATCAAGATGTGTTCGACTCAAAGTACATCAGCGTCAACATCAGCCGCAACGTAGTGTCTAACAGTAACTTCTCTAACAAAGTGATCAGCATCTTTAAAAGACACCCTGAGATCCTCAAGCAGGTGGTTTTTGAAGTAACCGAATATGGTGAATGTTCTGATGCCGACATGGTCAAAATTAGAGACAACCTAACCAAGCTATCGAACAGGGGCGTCAGAGTCGCGATTGATGATTTTGGTACAGGCTACGCAGGGTTAGATTTCGTAAGACAGTTCCCGTTCAGCATTCTCAAAATCGATCGCGTGTTTGTGAAAAACATATCCGACGAATCCAGCTTTGGTCTCCCTTTGCTAGAGTCCATGCTTCAACTATCACGCTCCTTAGGCATGCAAGTCATCGTCGAAGGTGTCGAGTATGAATCCCAAGTGAAAATCTTATCTAAGCTCGGTGTCGACTATATCCAAGGCTTCTATTTTTATAAGCCGATGTCGATAAACCTGACTGTCAGCTTACTCAGGCAGCAGCATTTTGAGTCCGATAACGTTGAGGAACAAACCAACCAGACATTTCCTGTTACATAAGCCACTGAAAAACCGCGAAAGAAAACGCGAAGGCTATGGGTCTCCTTTGATGAACATTTAAATCATCGCATCATTGAATGCATCACAAGGGATATCATGGAAAAGACACTTCAAACCAAACTGGCGACTAGCCTACTACTGCTGAGAATCGGCATTTTTATCGTCTTCTTATTCTGGGGCTTGGATAAGATCCTTGTCCCTGAGCACGCGACAAAAGTACTGTCTGGCTTTTACGGCATCGACATCTCGAACAATGCGATGATGGCTCTGGGTGTCGCGCAGCTCGGATTTTTAGGCGCATTCGTTGTAGGCATGTGGAAAAAGTACACCTACGGAGCCATTTTAGTCCTTCATGCAGGCTCAACCTTTTCCTCTTTTGGAAAATACATGGACCCGTTCAACAACCTACTGTTCTTCGCCTCTTGGCCAATGCTCGCAGCCTGTATCGCACTCTTCTTACTGCGCGACTACGACACTTACAGCGTTGCCAACTAATACAAAGGGCGCCGTTATTGGCGCCCTTTGTGGTTTGCTTGGTTCTTATCAACCTAAGATACTCTGTTAGCTGTATGACCCTATTTTACATTTCTATAAGTTACTAGAAACCCTGTCAAACCTATTGAGAGAGCAGCAATACATACTCCCCTCAGTATTGCATCATTGAGATAAGCTGAGTAGAAAAGCATTGCAATAAATGCACTACATGACACCAAAAAAGGTGCAATTGAACGATGGGTAAAACGTGAAGTATCAACCACACTATAACGATCTAGAACCAAATCCAAGAGCAAGAGCATGTGCATAACAAACAAAACATTTAGTACTGGAAGTACCCAGTAAAACCAACTATCTACAGGAAAGCTAAATAGTTGAACAAAGATAAGGTGAGCCAATATAGAAAATAAAATACTTTTCCAACCATTCGAACTACTTTGTACTCTAATGCGGTATGTTCGTCGGGCGACAGAAGCAAGTGGCTTGACTGAAGAAACCCAAATAGCCAACCAAACTATAAGTAATACCATGGTTCAAGAGCCTCTAAATTAAGGTTTACGCAGCTATTCTGAATTAGGTATCTAGAACTATTATCCCAAGATATCGACACTTTACGCCTTGCTAAGGTGTGAGCAAACCAATACCTTAGCCTCCGCATAATACCTTAAACACATAAACCAACGCATAGTAAAAATGCCACGCGTTGCGAATTATTCTTAAGCAACTTGTTATACCTCTTGGTTGAGGCTAAAATGACCAAAACAAAGACCACTTAAGAGACCCATTACATGACCACTAGAATTTTAGCCGATGTTGCTGCAAGCATTACTGAGTTGAAAGCTAACCCTATGAAAGTTGCAACTAGTGCTTACGGTGAACCTGTTGCTGTACTGAACCGAAATGAGCCAGCATTTTATTGCGTACCAGCCGAAGCGTACGAAATGATGATGGACAGACTCGAAGATCTTGAACTACTAACTATTGCGAAAGAGCGTGAATCTGAAGAGAGTATTTCGGTAAATATTGATGACCTATAAACTCGACTTTAAAAAGAGTGCACTCAAAGAGTGGAAAAAGCTTGGCTCAACGCTTCAACAACAATTTAAGAAAAAGCTAATCGAGCGTTTAGATAACCCGCATGTTCCGGCTTCAAAACTCTCTGGAGCTGACAACATGTATAAGATTAAGCTGCGCCAATCGGGCTACCGTCTCGTCTACAAAGTTGAAGACGATGTCATCATTGTAACCGTCTTAGCAGTCGGAAAACGCGAACGTAGCGATGTTTACCGTAAAGCTATGAAAAGGTTAGATGATTGATTGCGGTATCAGCCGCATTAAGTGGTGAACAACGCGACCACCCAAGCCTAAACCTTGCCACTTTTAGCACTAAAGCCGACCTAAGCTGAAATTGCCAAGCGTTGAGAATCCCTCTTAAATGCTTGTATGGATAATAAGCACTCCAATCGGGTAATGTGAGACCCAGGCTTTAGCTGC
>NZ_JBGOOD010000059.1:0-29097 GCF_041439475.1 Vibrio sp. 1S139 | reverse complement strand
GCACGTACGGTTCTTAGAGGGGCGGCACTTGGTAACAAGTGTCGTCTACTCGACATACCGTTAGACTAGATGATCATCCATATCTAAGTCAGCTCCTAGCTGATGGCGGTTACTTTACCGTGTTACAAAAAGACTACAAGAGTGCGACTTCACACTTTTGTACACAAATCGATCACACATTGATAAATCAGACATAAACACAAAACGCATTAATAAAACCAATACAAAAGAAAACGCCCCGACCATTACTGATCGGGGCGTCTCTTCAATCTCGCTCGAACGTACATTCCTTTACTCTGGCTAAGAGCAAGAAACCGACAAATTAGTGTAAACCACCAACGTACTTCGATAAGGTATCAATATCAGCGTCTGTTAACTTTTTAGCTACATCACGCATCATCGCATTCATGTCGTTATTACGGTCACCATCGCGGAATTTTTCAAGTTGAGCCTTGATGTAATCTGCGTGCTGACCTGAAATCTTAGGGAAACCAGAAAGTTCGGTACCATTACCACGAGGGCCATGACAAGCAATACACGCCGTTACGCCGCGTTCTGCGTTACCCGCTGTGTAAAGAACCTTACCTTCATCTACTACATTTTCAGGAGTAGAGTTACTAGAGATAGGTAGAGAGGCGTAGTATGCCGCTAGGTCAGCCATATCTTCTTCAGATAAAGGCATCGCCATTGCACCCATTACAGGTTCGTAACGACCTTGCTTACCACCACTTGTCATACCTAGCTTAAGCTCTTTTAACTGCTTCTCTAGATACTTCTCATGTTGACCAGCCAGCTTAGGGTACTGAGTGATCAGGCTGTTGCCGTCAGCACCGTGGCAGGCAACACATGTTTGTGATTTGGCTTTACCAGCTTCAATACTACCTTGAGCCCATACTGAGCAGCTGGCTAAAAGACTCAAAATTAGCGCTAATTTCTTCATGACATTCCATTATAATTATCAAGCTTCCAGTACCACTCTATGTTGCCACTCATGGTACAATAGGCGACCTTATGCCGAGCACGGTTATTTTACACAAATTCACAAAAAAGTAATCAATCGACTACACAAAGTCGAGATGGAGTTAACAGTGAGCGTAAAAATTCATTATCAAAACACGCATTTCATTACCAGTGCACCTGATATTCGTCATTTACCAGAAGACGAAGGGATCGAAATTGCGTTTGCAGGACGCTCCAATGCTGGTAAATCTAGCGCGCTAAATCGCGTTACAAACCAAAAAAGCTTGGCGAAAACCAGTAAAACACCCGGTCGAACTCAGCTAATCAACCTATTTAAGGTAACGGACGGTTGTCATATCGTCGATTTACCTGGATATGGCTTTGCTCAAGTACCACTTGAGATGAAGAAAAAATGGCAGAAGTCGCTAGGTGAATACCTACAACGACGTGAAAGCCTGAAAGGTTTAGTGGTATTGATGGATATCCGTCACCCAATGAAAGACCTTGACCAACAAATGATCTACTGGGCTATCGATAGCCGCATCCCAGTACAGGTTTTGTTAACAAAAGCAGACAAACTGAAAAGTGGTGCGCGTAAAGCACAGCTACTGAAAATCCGTAACGATGCAAAATCTTTCGGTGGTGATGTTGCGGTTGATGTCTTCTCTTCAATGAAGGGCATCGGCGTTGACCAACTGCGTGCCAAGATGGATGAGTGGTTTGCGCCTGCGCTTGCTGATCAAATCATTGATGAGTTAGCAGACGAAGAGCACAACGACTCAGAGTAGTTCCTCTACTTATCGCTATAGGTTAGAGCACTTACAACACGTGATTTAGCCTTATCAATGCCCCTCCTTATATAGGTGGGGTATTTTTTTGCCCAAAAATGAGTGAGTTAAGCCTAAGTTTTTAGTGTTAAAAATCGGATTTAGCCACTAAAACCAATAGAAGTGAACCATACTAAAAGACACATCTAAATAATCAGAACAATGAGAAAGGAATACTCATGTGGAAAACACCATTGGCCATCATTGCACTTATGTTGGTCTCACTGACAGGGTTTGCCTCTGAAGCAGAACAAGAACAAGCCCCACTGATCAATGTCGATATGACCTTAGACCTCGATGGCATGGAAAAGTACGCCCAAGATGCGAGTGAGTCTCTTGAGGTGATATCGCAATCTTTGCAAGCGATAGTCAACAACCCCAACCTAAGCGACGACCAGCAACAAGCCCTCAATCAAACGGTTGAAAGTATCAATAAGCTTGCGAGCTCCACCAAGACATCACTCAATCAACTGCCACAAGCCTTAGACCAATCTCGACTCGCCTTTAAACAAACCAGTCAAATGCTGTTGGATGACATTCAGACCAAGATCATCATTGCGCTGGCGGCCGTTATCGCCGTCATTATTATCGCTTTGACCGCTATCTATCTGCTTATCCTGAAACCCATGCAACAAACCTTGGTAAAAGCGACCAACAATATCTCTTCGATGGCACAATCCATCCAGATCACCGCCGAAGCACTGAAATACAGCACCGAGAAACAACAGAAAATCATGGATTACATTGAGCATTCACCGACTCAATACACTGATAAATAAGGCGTGATCCATCAATCCTTTATCGATAACTTGTAAAATAAAAGTTATTTCAAGTAATAAAACAATCGACTTAGAGACGGATTTAAATTACCAAAAGCTGATCGAATTTCAGATCTAAGGCAAATCAGGGGTTTATCACTGTGCTTGAGAAAGTGTAATAAAAGGCACTAAAAATGAGAGGTTTTACGGGGGAATGATAGGTTGGAAATATTTTTCTTTCGCACAAGAAAAAACGCCCCAGTCAAATACTGACTGGGGCGGCTGAATCAGCCTAATCCAATAACGTGAAACAAAAGGTCTGAAAGATAGAACATCTTACCTCTGTACCCTACGAGATTTAATGTACAACAATTGCTCAGAAATGAAAACAACTTTTGTAGTTTTTTTTCATGAATGTTTTATTAAAACACCTAAATTCTTATTACGACTTAACTTTATTTGAGACAAAAAAAAGCCAGTGTTTGTGCACTGGCTCATACTAATTTGCTTATTAAGGTCAAAAACTGATTAGTGGGCTTGATCCCAGTTGTCACCGTGGCCAGCTTCCGCGACAAGCGGCACTTCTAGCTCTGCAGCGGATTCCATCAATTCTTGTACTTTACTTTCAATTTCGGCTAAAGATGACTCTTCCACTTCAAACACCAATTCATCGTGTACCTGCATAAGCAGTTTCACACGACCATCGCCTTCCGCTTGAATCCACTCATCCACCAACAACATCGCTTTCTTAATGATGTCAGCCGCTGTGCCTTGCATTGGCGCGTTGATCGCCGCGCGTTCAGCAGCCTTACGACGCATGCCATTACGAGATTGAATCTCAGGAAGGTGCAGTCGACGACCGTAAATGGTTTCAACGAAGCCTTGCTCTGAAGCAGCACTGCGCGTGTCTTCCATATACTGCATTACGCCAGGGTAACGCTCGAAGTAAGTGTCCATGTAGTGCTGTGCTTCGCCACGAGGAATACCCAGTTGCTTAGCCAAGCCAAAGGCACTCATACCGTAGATAAGACCGAAGTTAACGGCTTTAGCACGACGACGTTGTTCCGTCGTTACATCCTCAATATTAACGCCGATGATCTCAGCAGCCGTTGCCGCGTGGATATCTTTGCCTTGTTGGAATGCTTCCAGAAGCGCTTTATCACCCGAAAGGTGCGCCATGATACGCAATTCAATTTGAGAGTAATCGACCGCTAGAATCTTCCAACCATGTTGTGCAACGAATGCTTGGCGGATACGACGGCCTTCTTCATTACGAATTGGGATGTTCTGCAGGTTTGGATCTGTTGAAGACAATCGACCCGTTGCTGTCACCGCTTGGTGATAAGACGTATGAACACGACCCGTTTCAGCGTTGATCATCTTCGGTAGTTTATCTGTGTAGGTCGACTTTAGTTTCGCAAGGCCACGATACTCAATGATCAGCTTAGGTAGCGGGTAATCAAGAGCCAACTCTTGCAGCACTTCTTCGTTGGTTGAAGGTGCACCTGATGGCGTTTTCTTGATAACAGGCAGACCCATTTTCTCAAACAGGATCGCTTGCAGCTGTTTTGGCGAGTTCATGTTGAACTCTTGCTCTGCAATCTCGTAGGCTTTCTGTTCTAGCTCATCCAATCGAACCGCAATCTCTTGCGATTGAGCGCCCAGCAACATGTCATCGATGAATACGCCGGTACGTTCAATGCGAGACATTACAGGGATCAGTGGTACTTCGATTTCTTCATAGATGGCTTTTAGCTTTTCATCTTGCTCAATGTTTTCCATCAAACGGTTATGAAGACGTAGTGTCACGTCAGCATCTTCTGCTGCGTATGGAGACGCTTCTCCCAGCTCAATCTGGTTGAAAGTAAGCTGTTTCTTACCTTTACCTGCGATTTGCTCAAATGAGATGCAGCTGTGCTGAAGGAAACGCAGCGCTAGGCTATCCATATCATGCTTGCCGCCAACGCTATTAAAAACATAAGACGCTAGCATGGTGTCGTGCTTGATGCCTTTCATCTCGATACCGTAGCGCGCTAAAACGCTCATATCGTACTTCAGGTTTTGACCGACTTTAGCCTGTGCGTCATCTTCAAGAATCGGCTTAAGCTGTTCAAGTACCCAATCACGGTCGAGTTGTTGAGGTGCATCTAGGTAATCATGGGCAACCGGTACGTAAGTGGCAACGCCTTCTTCGGTTGCGAATGATAGACCAACAAGGTTAGCCACCATGTAGTCCAAGCTATCCGTTTCAGTATCAAAAGCAAACACCTCTGACGCTTTCAGTTTCTCTAGCCACGCATTAAAAGAGGCTTCATCTAGGATGGTTTCGTAGTTGCTGCGATCAATCGTCACTGCAGAGGTGTTCATTTCTACAGTAGATGTAGTTGATGCCTCGCTGCTGCGCACTGCACCCGACTTCTCATCCGCCTCAACCACACCGCTGCCGCCTTCAAGTAGCTCGTTCAACCAAGATTTGAAGACCAGTTGACCGTATAGCTTAATCAGCTCATCCGTATTTGGTTGTGCTTTTACAAGCGACTCAGGTGTCTCTTCTAACTCGACGTCCAGTTTGATCGTTGCAAGCTCGTAAGACATCTCAGCGTTGTCTTTATTATCAATCAGCTTCTTAGCCATGGTTTTTGAACCACGGAAGCCAAGAGCGGCAATATCATCCAGGTTTTGATACAGCTTTTCGATGCTACCAATGCCTTGTAGTAGAGCAGTTGCTGTTTTGTCACCAACACCTGGAACGCCAGGAATGTTATCCACTTTATCGCCCATCAGTGCAAGGTAGTCGATAATCAGCTCAGGTGGGATGCCAAACTTCTCTATCACGCCTTCGCGATCCATAACCACGTTGGTCATGGTGTTGATCAAAGTAACGTTGTCATCAACCAGCTGCGCCATATCTTTATCGCCAGTACTGATCAAAACCGGCATGCCCGCTTTAGATGCTTGAGAAGCTAGCGTACCAATCACATCATCCGCTTCAACGCCTGGGATCGAGATAAGTGGTAGACCCATTGCGCGAATCACGTTGTGCAAAGGTTCGATCTGACAACGTAGATCATCCGGCATAGGTGGACGATTAGCCTTGTACTCTGGGTACATGTCATCACGGAACGTCTTTCCTTTTGCATCAAAAATAACCGCAATACGATCAGAAGCAAATTGACGCATCATGCTGCGCAGCATGTTAACTACACCGTAAACCGCGTTAGTCGGGATATCACCATTGCTCATGGTGCCAGGGTAAGCATGAAACGCGCGATATAGGTAAGAAGAGCCATCGATCAGAATCAATGGATTATCAGGAATACGAGCCATAATGTTTGTGTATCCAGTAATTACAGAAATTATCTGTTAAGAATGCCACGTCTGTTGGTTGGATTCCACGTTGTCGATCTGTATCCGTTCACTCGGTTGTGTTCGTTATAATCGATTTGTTGTTATTTTTTGTTCTTAGACGCAAGCGTTCTGTGGATAACTCTGTTTGTATTATTTATCCACCCTGTTGAGAACTACGGTGAACAACTCAAAAAACACCAATAAACAACTGAAAATAAAGAATAATTTTACAGATCGAACAGATGATCAACGATCTTTTCTCGATCTTGCGTTGTGGAAAAGAATGCTGATGGCGTTTTATTCATAAAAATACGTGCCACTAAATATGCATCTTGTTGAAATGGTAGGTATAAAAAAAAAGCGACACCCGAAGATGTCGCCTAGCAAAAACCGGTAAAGCCATTCAAATTGAATACCACAGCTTTACCTAAAAGCTATAAATTACACTGGAAGCAATGTGAGCAATGTCGTGTCAAAAAGAACTTAGTACAAGTTCGCGAGAATTCTGTTGGGTAACCAAGTAGATACTTGAGTACTTAACATCCTTGTGAACATTTCCTCATTCCCTAAGACGAAGTTAATAATAATAATTCTCATTTAATAGTCAACAATTAAATGATAATAAATCTCATTTGATTTATAAACCGTTAACAGCAGTGCTTAAATTTGCTTCAAAAAATGGATTCTATGGTCATTAATGTCTTCTTTTTCTTCAAATCTTTCGATTAGGTAACCGTTTCTCAATAACAGGCGCAACATTGCAGGGAACTGGTTACGAGACTTAACCTTTAACTGTCTGTAGCCCTGCTCTTTCGCCCACTGTTCCTGAACGTCTAATTGCGCCTGTGCAACGCCTTTGTTCCTCGCGAGCGGTGACACGCCACCAAACCAGCTGTAAAAAGTATCTTGATCCAATTCATAGCCGATCTTAAAGCCAAGCAACACGCCAGCTTCTTCAGCCACTAAGATAAGGCTCTTTTTCCCTGCCAGCCGCTCTGACAGAGAAGCGACACTCTCTTTTTTAGCGAACTCAGAGATCTGCTCGACCACAGACACCACTTCTTCTAAAGAACCTTCACGTACGACAACTGACATCTTATTCATCCTTATAAACGAAAGGGCTGGCACAATGGCCAACCCTTTACTGATCACTTAAGTGAGATCTACACGGTTACTTTTCTTTTAAATGCTCAGCAGCTTGTGCGTCATCTTCAGCAAGCCACTCTGCGACATCTTTAGCGAAGTAAGTAAGAATGCCATCAGCGCCAGCACGCTTAAAGCACAACAGTGATTCCATGACGGTTTCGCGCTCTTTCAGCCAGCCGTTTTGAATCGCCGCTTTGTGCATCGCGTATTCACCAGATACTTGGTAAGCAAACGTAGGCGCTTGCAGTTCGTGCTTAACACGACGAACAATATCAAGGTAAGGCATGCCTGGTTTCACCATCACCATGTCCGCACCTTCATTAAGATCCATCGCGACTTCATGAATCGCTTCATCGCTGTTGGCTGGATCCATCTGGTAGTTCTTCTTGTTACCACCTTTCAGGTTCGAAGCACTGCCAACTGCATCACGGAATGGGCCGTAGTAGCACGATGCATATTTTGCAGAGTACGCCATAATCTGAGTATGAATATGGCCCGCTTCTTCTAACGCTTCACGGATCTTACCAATGCGACCATCCATCATATCCGATGGGGCAACTACGTCAGCACCCGCTTCAGCGTGTGATAATGCTTGCTTGATCAAGACTTCAGTCGTCTCGTCATTCATCACGTAACCATCTTCATCGATGATGCCGTCTTGGCCGTGAGTGGTGAACGGGTCTAGTGCTACGTCAGTAATAACGCCAATGTTTGGCACATGCTCTTTTAGTAAACGTACAGCGCGCTGCACCAAACCTTCTGAGTTATGAGCTTCAGCTGCGCATAAACTTTTAGCATCTTGGTTCACGACTGGAAATAGAGCAATCGCAGGAACACCCAGCTTTGACAGGTAATCTGCTTCCTCAAGCATGTAGTCGATCGACAAGCGTTCAACACCTGGCATTGACTCGACAGGCTCGCGGCGGTCTTTACCCATCAGGATAAACATTGGGTAGATTAGATCATCCACAGACAATTGATTTTCTGCCATTAGGCGACGGCTAAAGTCGTGCTTACGCATACGGCGCATACGGCGACCTGGGAATTGACCTTGAATTGAAACAGACACTAGATTCTCCTTGCCTAGTCTAAGCACCGAAATACTTAGATATGAAAAGTGCTAAATACAGGCAAAAGCATATCACTGATGGCTCAGGACGCTAGCAGTAAAATATGAAACCCACTCAAAAATAGGGATAAATGGCAAAAAATGACCTTCTCCTCACACTGCCGTATACTCATGACAACTCAGTAAAGACCGCTTTCAGGACAAAACAATGATCGACACCCATGCTCATATTTACGCTAGCGAATTCGATGAAGACCGCGAACAAGTTGTGCAGCGCGCACTGGCTCAAGGGATTGATACCATTCTATTGCCGAACATCGATTTAGAATCTATCGAACCAATGTTAGCAACGGAAGCGCAGTTTCCTGATGTGTGCCGTTCAATGATGGGCTTACACCCTTGTTATGTGGATGCGAATATCGAGCAAACCCTCAAAACCATTCGAGCTTGGTTTGATAAGCATGACTTTATCGCCGTGGGTGAGATTGGTATCGACTTGTACTGGGATAAAACCTTCAAGGCTGAACAAGAGATGGCGTTTGTGACTCAACTGCAGTGGGCAAAAGAGCTTGATCTACCTGTGGTGATCCACACTCGTGATTCCATTGAAGAGACACTTGCCCTACTTCGTAAAGAACAAGATGGCAGCTTACGCGGGGTATTCCACTGCTTTGGTAGCAGCTTAGAGGAAGCTCAAGCGATCAACGAGCTAGGCTTTCATTTAGGTTTAGGCGGCGTTTCGACCTTTAAGAACTCTGGGATGGACAAGGTGATCCCACATCTCGATATGGATTACGTCATTCTAGAGACAGATTGCCCATACTTGGCACCAACACCGAATCGCGGTAAACGCAATGAACCAGCCTACACAGAATTAGTAGCAAAACGCATCGCCGAATTACGCGGAATTACCCTTGAAGAAGTCGAAAACATAACCACCAAAAATGCTAAGGCATTGTTTAATTTATGACAAATCTATTAATAAGTAATTATTACGGATTTTTCCTGAATTTATTTGAGAAAGCTAAGTGACATGTATAGTATCAACCACCTGTATATGGAGGTAGTTGATTATGTGTGACCATTCACAACACTTACAACGTCAACATCGAACCCTATGGCATAAAATTTTGGGCATCAAAGAGCTCTATATATGTCAGAACTGTGGCTATCAGTTAAAGATTCGATAAACAGACATAATAAAAAAGCGGCCCTAGGCCGCTTTTTTATTATGTGATTTTTACTGAAGCATTCCGAATCAAGATTCAGCTTCTTCCTCTTCATCCGCATCTGGCTTACGCGTATAAAAGCGTGCGAAAAACAGACCAATCTCAAACAGAATACACATTGGAATCGCCAACAGTGTTTGCGAGATCATATCTGGTGGTGTCAGCATCATACCGATGATGAAAGCACCCACCACAATGTAAGGACGCTTTTCAGACAGAGATTGAGGCGTTGTTGCCCCCGTCCAACACAACAAGATAATCGCAACAGGCACTTCAAAGGCAATACCAAAAGCAAAGAACAGCGCGAGTACAAAATCAAGATAGCTTGAGATGTCGGTTGCGAACTCTACTCCCCCTAATGATATGGCCGTAAAAAAGCCAAATACCAACGGGAATACAATAAAGTAAGCGAACGCCACACCACAGTAAAACAGCAATGAGCTTGAAGCCAATAGCGGCATGATCAAGCGTTTTTCATGCTTGTATAAACCCGGAGCAACAAAAGCCCACACCTGATACAAAATAAACGGAACCGCGAGGAATATAGACGCGATCAAGGTTAATTTCAGCGGTGTGAAAAATGGCGATGCAACATCGGTTGCGATCATCGTCGCCCCTTCCGGTAGACGATCTACCAAAGGTGCTGATACGAATTCATAAATATCATTAGCAAAATAAATTAGCCCGACAAATATCACTAGCACCGCGACAATCGCACGTAGTAGGCGATTACGTAGTTCTAGAAGGTGGCTAATTAAAGGCTGTGTCTGCTCAGTCGAAGACATGTCAAACCTCTTAAACAGGAAGATCGAAAAGGAGCCGCGCGTGTATCTATCCAGTTGAATTGGTATCCACTTGAATAGTTATTTACTTGAATAGATATCTATTTAAACATCTAGCGAATCAAGTATCCGGCGACTCCTCCTTGCGAGACTATTCGGCTTTCTTATCTGACGGTGCTGAAGCTTCACTGTTGACCTGAATGGTTTCAGATTCCACAGTTTCCATGACACTAGGTTTAGTCTCACTTGGCTTATCAGACTCAGGCTTAGCATACGGACGTTGAACCTCAGCAGCGGCCTGCTTGAGTTCATCGACTGACGCTTTAAGGTCTGGAGATAAATCTTCCATACCCATTTTTTCCGCCTTGCGTAGGTTTTCTTGCAGCTCTTGCACCTTAAGCTCATGAGAAAGTTCATCTTTCACACTGTTTGCCATGCTTTTCGCTTGTCCAACAAACTTGGAAATACTGCGAATCGCCACGGGCAAACGCTCAGGCCCTAAAACCACTAACCCAACGACAGATATTAATACCAGTTCCCAAAAACCGATATCAAACACGATTTACGCCTGCTCTTTGTCTTTCTTTGTTTCAGCAGTTGTTTCAGCGTGAGCTTCTGTCTTCTGCTGTTCAATATTCTTTGGTTCGAAGTCTGCATCTTTCTTATCTGCAGGCTTGTCTTCATCGCTCATCGCTTTTTTGAAGCCTTTAACCGCTGAACCTAAGTCACCACCCATACCGCGCAGTTTCTTTGTTCCGAATAGCAAAATTACAATTACAGCAATGATTAGAAGTTGCCAAATACTTATACCACCCATTGTCATTGTCCTCGGGTCTGTCTACACATAAAAATATTAAGAGAGTCTACTGTCTAACGACGGTAAGCTCGCCAACTAAGCAACCAAAATGTGACACCTGCGATGCCACAGCCCATAGATAGCTGCTCATAAGGGCTTGAAACTAATATTGCGGAGCATACGACTAAAGTGGCTCCAACGCCAAACAAAAACTTTCCAGTTGCTTGCTGACGCTTACTATCTCGGTAACCTTGATAAAGCTGATCCATTCTGTGGTTCATCGCTTTACCTTGGCGCAAGCTGTCATAAAGTAGCTCTGGCAGCTCTGGCAGTTTTTCTGCCCAGAATGGCGCGCGCTCTTTTACTGCGTTGATCACAGCTTGCGGCCCCACCTGATTCATCATCCAGGTTTCAAGGAAAGGCTTGGCGGTTGCCCACAAATCAAGTTGCGGATACAACTGACGACCTAGGCCTTCCACATACAACAAGGTCTTCTGTAGAAGTACCAACTGAGGCTGAACCTCCATGTTGAAACGTCTTGCTGTATTAAATAAGTTTAGCAACACATGGCCAAATGAGATCTCGCCAAGTGGTTTTGCAAAAATCGGCTCACACACCATACGAATCGCGAACTCGAAATCGTTAACGTTGGTGTCGTGTGGCACCCAACCCGAATCCACGTGCAGCTCTGCGACCTTACGGTAATCTCGATTGAAGAAGGCCAACAGGTTCTCTGCTAAATAACGCTTATCTTCGCTGTTGAGCGTGCCAACAATGCCACAATCCAAACCAATCCACTGAGGGTTATCCGGGTTTTCTGGATTAACGAATACGTTACCCGGGTGCATGTCGGCATGGAAAAAGCTGTCTCGGAATACTTGAGTGAAGAATACCGTCACACCACGTTCTGCCAACAATTTCATGTTGGTGCCGTTGGCGTTCAGAGTTTCAATATCGGAAACCTGAATACCATAGATTCGCTCTGATACCATCAGGGTTTCACTGCTTAAATCAGGGATAACCTCTGGGACATACAGCTCTTCGCTGCCTTCAAAATTACGTCGCAGCTGAATGGCATTGGCTGCCTCTCGGCGCAGGTCTAGTTCATCAATTAACGTTTTTTCGTACTCGTGAACGACCTCAACCGGTTTCAAACGACGTGCTTCAGGAAGCGACTTAGCGACTATACGCGCCATTCGGTGCATCAGTTTTAGATCTGCATCAATCACCGGGCGAATATCAGGGCGAATTACCTTCAGAACAATCTCGCGGCCGCTCTCTTTAAGCTTTGCCGTATGCACCTGAGCGATAGAAGCAGAGGCCAGAGGCTCGATATCAAAGTCGGTAAACCAGTTATCTAAACTGCCACCCAGTGCCTTTTCCATATCTTGCTTGGCCAATGCACCATCAAATGGAGCGACTTGGTCTTGCAATAACGCCAATTGATCAGCGATATGAGGAGGGAACAGATCACGACGTGTCGACATCATTTGACCAAACTTGATCCACACTGGCCCAAGTTCTTGCAGCGCAAGGCGTAAGCGATGACCCAACTCTTTATCTTGATGCTTGTTCTTAAGCCAAAACAGTGACTTTCGCGCCAGTAAAGGAGCTTTAGTCAAATGGTGCTCAGGCATCAATTCATCAAGGCCGTACTCTAACTGTACCTTGATAATATGATAAAGACGTTTCAGTTCTGTTGGGGTCATATTTTCTCCAACAGAGCGTTCAACTTAGCTTCAAGGCGAGCTACCGAGCTTTTTACGTCATCAACCTGATCGCAAAAATGCACCACTTCTAACGGAGCCGGTGCAATCTTCCACTCTTCTGTCAGAACCTGAGCAACATGGTTTTGATGCTTAGTTGCTTGCTTCGCCACAAAACCACCGACGTTTTTAACGCCTTGCACCAAGGTATGCGCAACCACATCACCCGTTACGCGCGATAACCACTCTTCCAAATCAGGCTTGCAGTCTGTCATCAGTTGAGCGAATTTCTGAGCCAGTTGAATATCACCTTCTAAGATCAGCTTATCTTGCTTGATCAGCTTGGTGATGTTCGATTGCTCACGCAGTTCAGGTAACACCGATAGGTTCAAAGATAGGTAGCAGTCAGGCTGCCCTTCGTATTCTGACAACACATCAATCTGTTGGCTGAAAACGAAAGTGAGTGTTTTATTCAACTCTTTCAAATTGACTTGAATGATCTGCCCCTTTAAACGAGACAAACGACGAACCAGTGCTGGATCATCGTTCACGAAAGTATTTAAAGAGGTTTCAATAACCGCGGTTACCAATGGATCAAATGGCATGACTGTCCTTACCTTTGAAAACGGATAAGCCTTAACCTATCCGTTCTGTCTTTATTCTTATTTTTAGCACGCCCTACGAGCCTGCTACCAAGTTCGACTAGAACTTGTAACCACGGTGCAGCGCAACAATGCCGCCCGTTAGGTTGAAGTATTTCGTATTTTCAAAACCCGCTTCTTGCATCATGCCTTCCAAGGTTTCTTGGTTAGGGTGCATGCGGATTGATTCTGCAAGGTAACGGTAGCTGTCTGCGTCGTTGGCAATCAGCTCACCCATTTTTGGCAACAGGTGGAAAGAGTAGGCATCGTAAACCTTTGATAGTGGCTCAAGCACTGGCTTAGAAAACTCAAGAACCAACAGACGGCCACCCGGCTTAAGTACGCGGTACATAGAACGCAGCGCTTGGTCTTTATCGGTTACGTTACGCAGACAGAAGCTGATCGTAATGCAATCGAAGTAGTTATCTGGGAATGGCAACTCTTCAGCGTTCGCTTGTACGTAGTGTACGTTGCCAACAATGCCGCTATCACGCAGCTTATCACGGCCAACATTCAGCATTGAGTTGTTGATATCAGCAAGAACCACGTGGCCTTTTTCACCAACGATACGCGAGAATTTCGCAGTAAGGTCGCCAGTACCACCACCAAGATCTAGGATACGCTGACCAGGGCGAACGCCACTGCAATCAATCGTGAATCGCTTCCACAAGCGGTGAACACCACCCGACATTAAGTCATTCATGATGTCGTATTTAGCGGCTACAGAGTGAAATACCTCTGCTACTTTCGCGACTTTTTCGTCTTTTGCGACTGTTTCGAAACCAAAGTGTGTGGTTTCTGACTCTACTGCTGAATTTGTCTGCACGCTTGTGTCCATAATGCTGTTATCTACCATGGTAAGTTCTCATCGACAGCGCTCTTTGTGTTTAGAGGCGCTGCGGCCGATTAGTTTACTTTATCCTCAGCAGGTTGTCTTTCTACTAAGGAGGCATTTTCTGAAAAAGCCTCATTTTGCGCCATTTCAGCCAAACCAATCGAGATCGGTTTCTTCACTTCAACACCCAATTGCTTGAAGCTTTCGGCCTGACGAATCACGTTGCCACGGCCTGTTACTAGCTTATTCATCGCACCTTGATAGCTTTGGTTGGCTCTATCTAACGAGCTACCAAGGCCTTCCATATCATCCACAAACAAGCGCAGTTTGTCGTAAAGCTTACTTGCACGCTCTGCGATGACTTGAGCGTTCTGGTTCTGTCTTTCATTACGCCACAGGTTATCAATGGTACGCAGTGCCACCAGCAAGGTCGTTGGGCTGACCAAGATGATATTTTGCTCCATCGCGTCTTTCACCAAGCTAGGGTCGGCTTGAATAGCGACTTGGAATGCTGGCTCAACCGGGATAAACATCAACACGTAATCCAAGCTTTGGATGCCTTTGAGCTGATGATAATCTTTCTGGCTCAAACCTTTGATGTGCGCTCTTAACGACACCAAGTGATCACGCAATGCAGCATCACGCTGCTGGTCGGTTTCGGCATTGAAGTAGCGTTCAAATGCCACCAACGCCATTTTGGAATCGACCACCACTTGCTTATCTTGTGGCAGATGCACAATCACATCCGGTTGATAACGCTTGCCCGCATCGTTTTGCAGGTTCACTTGCGTTTGGTATTCGTGGCCTTCGCGCAGTCCTGATTCAGCAAGCACGCGAGCCAGCACCACCTCGCCCCAGTTACCTTGTTGTTTGTTGTCACCCTTTAGCGCTTGAGTCAGGTTCACCGCTTCACGCGTCATACTCTCATTAAGACGCTGCAGGTTTTTAAGCTCATGCACC
This sequence comes from Vibrio sp. 1S139, assembly GCF_041439475.1. Taxonomy (NCBI): domain Bacteria; kingdom Pseudomonadati; phylum Pseudomonadota; class Gammaproteobacteria; order Vibrionales; family Vibrionaceae; genus Vibrio; species Vibrio sp. 1S139. Next base: position 14,040 of record NZ_JBGOOD010000059.1, on the reverse strand, counting down.
AAAGTATGACGCTCTTTGGCTTCTTGGCTGAAGCTGTCGTTCACTTGTTTCTTAAAGCCTTCCAACTGCTCTCTTAGTGGAGACAACAAACCTTCTAGGCTCTGCTTATTCTGCTGATCGACCTTGGCGGTTTTGGTTTCAAACAGTTGGTTCGCTAACAATTCAAACTGCTGCTTAAGTCGTGATTCAGCTTGCTCTAGCAACTGCAGCTTTTCGCTATTGGCGAGGTTTTCTTGGTCATGCCTTGCTTCTTGCTCGCGCAGCTCGGCTTCTAATTCAGACTTATGATCTTTAAGCACATTGATCTCATCAGCGTACTGCTGGCGCTCTTGCTTTACCGCCTCAAAGTAGCGCAGTTTTTCCATTGCAGCCATCACCTTACCGTGCGCCTGCTTGAGCTCGAATGCCGCTTTGTCTCGGTCATCATCTAACTCATCGAGCTCTTGTTGCGCCTCTGCGAGTGATGATTTGAGCTGAGCTTGCTGAGATTCATGCAACAAACGATCGGACTCTAGCTGCTGCTCGAGCAATCGCTGCTGAAAAGAGAGCTTCTGTTTAATCCACCAACCCACGACACCGCCGCTGACGAGCGCGCCAGAAATTGCAGCAATAAGCGTTGCCTGATGTTCGATAATCCATTGCATGATAATGATTTAGCCTAATTGGAAATAACTCATTAAATGGTATTTTGATACTGGATAAATGTCCAGTTTGCCGTATTAAAATTCGACAGATAGACTAGGCGCTCCGTATTCTGTCCCATCAAATTAGAATGAGTTGCCATGAACGAACGTCGTGCCTTGGGCTTTGGCCTTTCCGCAGTACTGCTGTGGTCAACGGTCGCTACTGCTTTTAAGCTGACCCTTGCTGAGTTTTCACCGATTCAAATGCTGACCATTGCCAGTATTGTGTCGTCGATTGCGCTGATCGCAGTCTGCGCCTTTCAAGGCAAGCTTTCTCAGCTGAGTACAACGTTCCTTTCAAACCCTTGGTATTACCTGCTGCTCGGCTTGGTTAACCCATTGGCTTATTACCTGATTCTATTCAAAGCCTACGACCTGCTGCCCGCTTCTCAAGCTCAAGCCATCAACTACAGCTGGGCTATCACGCTAACCTTAATGGCGGCGGTTTTTCTGGGGCAAAAGATTCGTAAACAAGACTGGATTGCTTGTACCTTCAGTTATGCGGGTGTGGTGGTCATTGCCACCAAAGGCGATGTGCTAGGAATGCAGTTCGATAGTCCACTTGGTGTGGCTCTGGCGCTACTTTCAACCTTGCTTTGGGCGGGATACTGGATTCTAAACACCAAAAACAAGGCTGACCCTGTGATTGGCGTATTGCTTGGTTTCTTAGTGGCATTGCCCTTCGCGATCGGTTTAACCATTTACGAAGGCGAGAGCTTTAGCCAAATCACAGCAAAAGGTTGGATGGCTGTGACTTACGTAGGCCTGTTTGAGATGGGCATTACCTTTGTCTTATGGCTATCAGCACTGAAGCTGACCAACAACACAGCGCGTATCAGCAATCTGATTTTTGCGTCACCGTTTATCTCGTTGATGCTACTTTCGACCATCATTGGTGAAGATATTCACCCAGCGACCCTGTTTGGCTTGGTACTTATCATTGCCGGCCTTGTTATCCAGCAGATCAAATGGGGAAAGAAGAAAAACAACCTCAGCCCTGAAAGTTAATGCCCAGAAAGATTAGGATTATCGCACTACGCGACTTCCCGAATTATCAACGATAACAAGCTTTGAATACAAAAATGGCGAGTCCTATGACTCGCCATTTTTATTTTAATTATTAAGCATCTACCTCTAGAGTCATGTTAGTTCCCTAATATTTCACTGAAGTCATTTTCAGCGAATAACCCCAACACCTCCGATATTCAAAAACACCACATCAAAAAGTTCGATATAGATTGCTATAAGTTTTACTAATAAGACTATTACGCATCCAACTAGGTAATACGACACCGTCATGATTATATGTTATGAAAATGTTACCTAAGGAAATGACGTGTCCCTATTACAAGAACTAGAAGAGTGGCTACCAGAAATGGTAGAAATTAGACGAAATATTCATCAACACCCAGAACTGGGTTTTGAAGAGCACAACACACAAAGTATGGTAATCGCCAAGCTCAAGGAATATGGCGTTGAACAAATAGACTCTCGCTTTGGAGGAACAGGCGTTGTTGCGGTTATCCAAGGGGAACTCGGTGACGGAAAAACTTTAGGTTTAAGAGCCGATCTGGACGCATTGCCGATCCACGAAGAAAACAACTTTTCTCACCGTTCTTGTCAGGCCGGAAAAATGCACGCATGTGGACATGATGGACATACCACAATGCTGCTATATGCAGCAAAATACCTCGCAAAAAACCGTCAATTTAATGGTAAAGCCGTACTCATTTTTCAACCCGCTGAAGAAGGCGTTGGTGGCGCGCAAAAAATGCTTCAGGATGGCTTACTTGAGTGCTATCCATTAGATGCATGTTACGCACTTCATAACATGCCAGGAATACCAGAAGGGCATTTCGCATTCAAAGAAGGACCGATCATGGCAAGTTCCGATCGTCTCTTTATTCAGATTAATGGCAAAAGTGGGCATGCGGGCCTACCACAAAACACTCAAGATCCTTTATTAGTTGCGACCCATATCTATCAAGGTATACAAGGCTTAGTTAGTCGAACTTATAGCCCGTTTGAACCGCTTGTCGTTTCAGTCACACAGTTACATTGCGGTGAGACAACTAACGCTATCGCTGATACCGCTCAAATGAGTGGCACCTTCAGAACTCTCTCCCAAAATGTGCGAGACCGCTTGGTCTCTCAACTTGATACTTTGGTTTCTCACACTGCCATGGCTTTCGACATGACCGCACAATTCTCCCTAGGTCCAATATCTCACCCACCCACCGTCAACAGCTTCCCCGAAGTCGAGACAGCAGTGAAAGCCGCCTCTTCAGTCGTTGGTAATGATCAGGTTAACGCAACATGTGAGGCTTTATTAGCCAGCGAAGACTTTTCTTTTTTTCTAGACCAAGTACCGGGATGTTATGGGTTCATCGGCAACGGATTAACCATCAATGGAGAAACGATAGGCTTGCACCACAAGAACTACGATTTCAATGATCGAGTGTTACCGACCGGAGCCGCATACTTCATCTCTCTACTTCAACAAAACTAGCTCATAAAAATTAGCACAGGGGTCACGGTGACCCTCAATAATCACAGGAGTGTGAAATGTCAGGTTTACTAGATCAAAAACAACTCCCTCAGAAAGTCAGCATAATTGATCGTATTGAGAAGTTTGGTGACCGAATACCCCATCCATTCTATATGTTTATTACCTTATGCTTAGCGGTCATATTCTTGTCTTGGATAGTGTCGACTTTTGGTGGGAATATAGCGCACCCTTTGAGCGGAGATGAAATCAAAGTAAAGAACCTGCTCAGTGGCGAAGGGTTTGTGTACATTCTAAATTCAGCTGTATCAAATTTTATCGCGTTTAAACCTCTTGGTTTGGTACTTTGCATGATGCTCGCGGTAGGGCTTGTTCAAGAAGTAGGATTAGCAGACTCAGCAATTAAACAATCGCTTTTAAACGCACCCAAAAATTTCGTAACTGCCTCTATATTTCTAACCGGGATCATCGGTAACTTAGCATCTGATGCGGCGTTTATCTTAGTGCCTCCTTTAGCTGGCATCATTTTCTCTGCGACCAATCGAAACCCTGTCGTAGGAATTGCTGCTGGCTTTGTTGCTGTGGCCGCAGGCTTTACTGCCAACGTATTTATCGCAGGAACGGATGTTTTACTCTCCGGTATTTCAACAGAAGCTGCCCGCATTGTTGAACCTGTAGAAGTTAGCCCCGCGGCTAACTGGTACTTCATGCTTCTTTCGGTACCTCTCTTGGTCATACTTGGAACACTTATAACAGACAAATACATAGAGCCGCGATTTGATAAGCAAACAAAACGCTCTGCCGAAGAGTCTCCACTGAGCACTGAAAACCCTGAGAAATATAGTGTCACCGACATTCAAAAACGAGCTTTAAAATGGTCTGGGTACGCATCAATTGTTTTTATCCTAGGAATGGTGGCGCTACTACTTCCAAGTGATTCGCCATTGAAAAACGCCGATGGCGGCTTAGTTCCATCTCCCTTCCTTACTGGCATAATCCCAATAATTATGGCGTTTTTCATTATGAATGCCGTGGTTTACGGTGTAAAAGCCGGAGAGATAAAGAAAGCGAGTGATGTGCCCGATCTGATGGCGAAGTCATTGCATGGTATTGGGGGTTACATCGTCTTAGTTTTTGTTATTGCCCAATTTATTGCTTGGTTTAATTGGTCTAACTTGGCTATATTTTTCGCTGTGAATGGCGCTGAAATGCTCGCTCAGGTTGAAGTGCCAAAGCTATTAATGTTAGCCATGTTTATGATACTTGCAGGGTTCATGAACCTGATTGTTTTCAGTGGTTCGGCTCAATGGGCAATCATGGCCCCAGTCTTTATTCCACTATTCATGCTACTGGATATATCACCTGAATATACTCAGATGGCTTACCGAATCGCAGACTCAACAACCAATATTATATCTCCAACAAACCCTTACGTGCCGATGGTATTAGCGTTGATAGCCAAATATAACCCCAACGTAAAATTCGGTACATTTCTAGCTATGATGGTCCCATATGCATTCTTTCTATTTACAATCTGGGGAGCTGTATTCTTGACCTACACTATGCTAGGTCTACCTGTTGGACCTATGTAGACCGCGTAAACTACAGTTTGAGACTGACTTGCTTTCTGAGCATTAGATTAAACTCATCGATGATCTGTCGGTGAGTTTCTTTTCTTGTAATTAGCCCAATTGAACGATATTGAATTGGTTTTACTATTGGGATAAATCTCAAGTTCTCATGAGCATGTAATGAAGCGATGGTTGAGGATAAAATAGCAGAACCTAAACCGCTATCGATCATACCAAGCAATGTTGAAGTGTGTGACGCACTAATTTCAGGATCATAGGTAAGACCTGCTCGCATAAATGCCTGGTCAGCAAGTGTTCTTAAACTATTTCCTGGACTGATACCAATAGAAGCATACTGATGAGCCTGCTTCCAGTTAACCTCACTCTCTGCACTCAAGTGATGAGCCTTATTACAGGTAAAGCATAAGTGATCACGAAACAGCAGTTCAAAATTTAGTTCCGAGTTATTAGGGGGAGTACCAATACCTATATCCGCACGTCCTTCTAGAACTGAATTATGGATATCATTAACTCGCTCCTCAATTAACCGAAACGAAAAAGATGGGTGCGTTCTTTTCAGCTCACTGATGGTTTTCGGAACCAATGAAGAACACATTGAATACAAAGACGAGATAACCAGCGTTCGATGGTAGCCTTGCTGACGAGCTTTATTTTCCAACTCCCACTTATCCAAACGGTTAACAATGAACAAAGCTTCTTGATAGAACGTACGACCAGTTTCAGTTAGCAGTATTTTTCGGCCTCTTTTCTCAATAAGTTCTGAGGCAGTTTGTACCGCAAGTTTTTGCATCATTTGGCTCAATGCAGATTGCGTAATGTGTATTTGTTCAGCCGCGGCTGTAAAACTTTTAGTTTCAGCAAGAGTAATAAACGCTTTAAGTTGTCGATAACTCACATCCATAAGACTGACACCACCTTAAGTATTTTCTTTGCACAAAGTTATCGATTACGAAACATCAATAAGAAGACTCACAATATAAGATTCACACAAAGCGATAGAGTCAGTTCAGCGTCATGGGTTGCTACAATGTGTGTGGCTTCTCATTAAAAATCATATCAAGCAGAAAGTTTTACAACCGTTCTGTGCCCTTCCAATTTAGAGTGCGAAGTGACTAAGGAGTTGGACTTTACTGATGCTTATGGTTGTTCAGTGTTCCATGAGATGTGAGGTGCGTTAACAGTTTAGCGTTAGATAGGAAATTATTGCGGGTTTAGATTTGAAAGTTAAATTAACCGTGAAGCATATATGTTATCCAAACTAGGCTCTAACAACTCAGAGCCCAATAAAGACGATTACAAATTGAGTTTTGGTTTGAAAGTTGAAATTTAGTCACCAAAGAAACTAAATGTAAGAATGCAAAATAGCTACTCTCGAGGGATAATTAGTGGCTGTCACTATTAAGAGACAAACCTGTTGTCTGTCACTCTTAAACCCACTGGCCTGCTGCAAAGCCAGAGCTCCAGCACCATTGGAAGTTATATCCTCCTAACCAACCTGTTACGTCCATTACTTCACCGATGAAGTAGAGGCCAGAAACCGTCTTACATTCCATGGTTTTTGAAGATAGATGATTGGTGTCCACACCGCCTAGAGTCACTTCCGCTGTTTTCCTAACACAGTCCATAAGTTGTCAAAATACAATTTATCAATTCTGTATTTTATGCTTCAAGCTTAACTTGCAGCGCTGTAAGTTCTCAAGAAACCGAACTGATGTAAAAACCAAATTAGCAGTTCAACAATGGTTATACCCACATTTTTAAACCGCATTGGGGAGATGTCATGGGCTTTGCTAAGAACCCGATAACATCAAATAACAATGCATAACTATTCAACTAGTGTATTACATTGGTTGGACTGAATTAGCCAAACGCTTTTCATGCCCTAAAGGTGTAGTGTAAAAACGCTGTTCAATACCGTAGAGCAAATATTTCAGCTCATCGTCTGAGTTGATTTCAAACTTACTGTTTTCTTTATCGAACGTTAACTTTTGCTCACAGTAACTATGAATATACGAATACATTTGGTCTCGTTCTTCCACTGGTAATGCCGCCAGTGTATCCATTGCCAATGCGATACGTTTACGGTTAGGCTTTGATACCTTCGACGTATCATAACCATCAGCAAGCTCAATAAAGTCCTCTTCTAAGAACTTTTCAACCTCTTCTTTTGTTGCTTCTTTATAGAGCTCATCAATACCTTTAAAGATGCTAGATATTGTCGCTAGACTCTTAAATACTAACTTATCCTGCGCTTTGTAGTAGATAGCATCAGCCACTTGATTAACAACCAAACGCTTTTCAGTACTTTCAAGCTCCGCGGCTTCACCGAATGCAATCATCTTCTTGGTAACAAAAAGAGAAGGCGTTATTTTTTGAAAATAGAAATTATTGCCTTGAATAGCATAAAGCTGAGCAATGTCTTTAAACTTAGCTTTTGGAAGGTCGTCATAATCTTTTGAATCAAAATCGACTTTAAGAATATCAAGACAGTATGGCTGTTGACTAAAGTTATCGATTTTAAACCACGAATCTTCGTCTAGGTTGTGGTCAGGGGCATAATCAACACTGGTATCATCAGTAACGACCAACTCCTCGAACAGTGTTTCGTCGGAAAGCAACTTAAAGACATTCTTTTTATTGCGACCTTTAACTTTAGTCAGTACTGAATCCACGATTACCCTCGCTCAATAAATGTATAATTATTAATACGATAAGCTTTGCCTATCACTATATCACGTGGTGTTTTATAGCGCTCTCGGCTTATCAAAAAGATGGTTGCACCATTTTTCGTTTTGATGTTGTAGAACTCAAATCCAAACAATAAAAATAGTGGGTTGAAGTAAAGTGCCTGTGATAAGAAAGTAAACACGAACAGAACACCATAGACAAAAAACAAGGTTTCCCAGTTGCCGATACTTAATGCAACAAAAAAGTAGCCTAAGTAGCTAGGAAGAAAGCTGTTATTAGCATACTCAACCTCAACCACCTGTCCCGCTTTGAACTCATCTTTACCAAGGTATCGACTGAAGAAAATACTCAGCCCACTTAACGATATTGGTATTAGGAGGTAAAAAATGTATGAAATTGCGTTCGGCAAGGTGACTAAGTATGTGCACTTATCAAAAAAGTAACCCAACGTGTAAGCCTTCTGCACCACAAAGATTATCAACAACAAGGACGTTGCCGTAACCGTGAGCAGGAGCCGATACGCAATGTTCATCATTTCACCGTAACTTGACCATTCATTAGCATTGGGAGAAGCCAATCACGAAGTTCTTCGAGTTTTTTACTTTCCAAAGATACAACATTAATTTTCTCAAATATTGGTTCTATTATCTTGTAATACTCTTTCAAAACATCTTCTTTGGGGATTATGATGTTCGAATCATCAACTATGCCTTTATTTATATGCGGTTGTTGAGCCCCTGTTCTCAAAGACATTAACCTTGGTAACTCACGCGATAAATAAGGATAAAGAAAACCATTCTTCAATGTTTCAGTTTCTCGTAATCCAACAACCGACTGATTAAAAGCGGCATCTATAGCTAAAATTGATACCCGTAAATGTCTAACAATAGATAGAACAACACTTCCTTTGGGCATAAGTTCTGCCGCAGAGTTACCTAAACCAGATAGGGTAACGTTTTCTTCGGAACCAATTATGGGGAAGTTAGCGACTTCACCAGAATTGAGCCAAGGAATATCGGCGTTATCCCAGTACTCTGCATTTTTGGTTGAAGGTGTTCCTCCCAGGGATGTTTTAACCACCTTGCCTAACTTTTTAACCTCCCACCCCTCTGGAATTTCATGCCTTAAAGTTTTGTTATAAATCATTTTCCCTCCAGACTTTTTGTAGGGCCTATTACGAAGGTCTGGAAAATCAAATTGTATGAACCAATAGTCATATATTGTTTTAGCTATTTGTTCTAATTCAGAACTAATACGACGATTCAAATTGATCTTACTCTCAAGATCATCGAGCACTTTTAGTATTTTTTTTTGCTCAATAACATCCGGAAGAGGGACTTTCACATCATAGATTCTTTCTGGAGATGTGTGCTTAACTTTTGAGCCTGACGAAGTTAGGCGTATCTGTTCACGTACACTTTTAGTTTTAAATAAGTGATAAACATATTCTACAAGTAATTTCTCTGGATCAGTCGTAATCAACCCTAATCGTTGATTATGTAAGTAATGATCAGACTTTGGAACTCGAGCACAACTACCTAGTAAACCAGCAGCCTGCTCTGTCATCGCAACAATCAAGTCACCAGCTTTATGGAGGTAACCTTGTGGCACATCTCCAGTATAGTACTTTTCTTTTCCAACCTGGCTTTTGAAACCCCCTTCTTCGTAGAAGTTGCCAGGAGTAAGAACAATGTAGTCTGTTACTTCATTAGTAAAGAACTCACTCTTAAAAGGAAAACCATGTTTAATAAACAGCTTCCCCTTAAGGCTAGATATTGGCCAATTACTCATACTGTAGACTCGCCAGTTGGTTTTTAACTTTGAGTTCTAACTCTCGTGACTCATCAAACAAACTTTCTAAATTTTCATTTAAGTCTTTAATTTTATTTAAAAATCGCTCCGATGTTATCTCCACATAATCCATTTTTACATCAAAATATTGACCAGCATTCAAATTGAAGTTCTTATCTTCAATTTCTTCATAACTAACTGAAACTGAAAAGCCATCAACCGAATCTTTATTGTTAAACACGTCTATAATTTGTTGTTCTTCGACAGCTGATAGAACTGTTTTTTGGTTTTTCCCATCTTTCACTTTTTCACCCAACTGGGAGGCATCAACCAAAACAACACTGTCTTTATTAGACTTATCAATAAAAATTATCGATACATTTGTATTTGTAGTCGCAAAAATATTAGCTGGCATTGAAACGACGCCCGCCAACATTTCATCTTTAACAAGTTTTTTCAGTATCTTATTATCAATACCTGATTTTGCAGTAATAAAGCCTGTTGGTACAACAACAGCGGCTTTTCCGCTAGGTTTAAGCGAGTAGATAATGTGTTGTAAGAAAAGGGTATAGATCTTCATCTTATCCTTCTCTTTTTTCGGTACTTTAGGTACTCCAGCAAAAAAACGCTTTTGGTTCTCTTTACTTTCTAGCTCTTCACTAATTTCACTAAAGTCCAATTTAAAAGGTGGATTAGATACAATGTAATCAAATTTCTTTAGAGCAGCTCCTTCCTTATGGTGAGGATGACGTAATGTGTCACCTTCAATCACATTAGGAATTGAATGCACCAAATTGTTTAAAATTAAGTTCAGTCGAAGAAGGTTCGATGACTTCTTCGAGATATCTTGAGTAAAGATAGAGCAACGGCTTTCACCAATGGCATGTGCAACGTTCATCAGTAAAGTACCGGAGCCGGCTGATGGGTCATAACAGCTTACGTTACTGACTTTTCCTTGCTGTTCTTCTGGCACAAGAATGTTAGCCATAATGCGAGCAACGGCATGAGGTGTATAGTACTCGGCATACTTGCCGCCTGAATTACTGTTGTAGTCTTTTATTAGGTATTCAAAGATCACGGCATAGAAGTCGTACTTTTGAGTAAAAATACGCTCAAAACTAAACTCAGCAATGCTATTAATGATCGCACGACAAAAGTCATCACGCTTACTAACGGTCACGTATTCACTAATCGATTCAAACAGTGCCACCTTTTCACCCGAGTCTGTCATTACTGAGAAGGTATCGCTATTTAGCATAGAGATATCGCGTAGTGTGTCATCGAAAAGCTTAGCGAAATCAGCTTCATTTTGTTTTGCAAACAAAGTTGAGATGAAGTGCTCTTGTTTTAGCTCTGCCGCATCGGCTGGCAACTGCATCGCCAGCATTTCTCGCTCATTATCGCTTAGTGCGAGAAACGCTTGTTCCCAGTTGTCGCTGCTTGCTAGCTTGGGTTCTATTTGCTTCGTTTCATAAGTGAACTTATCGTTCAGTAACTTATACAAAAACACCTGAGTAATGATCTTAAACTCACTCGCATCATTACCTAGACCATTACGGGCACAGGTTGATTTTAAATCATCAATCAGCTGCTTAGTTTTACTCTGAAAATCTTGTTCTACCATTTGTTTCCTACCACGGCGCTCGGCCGTTAAATTCGTTTAAATACTCTCGTACCACCAAAGTATTGATATGTTTCGCGGCTACAGGAGTTAAGTTGATTTTTTGTTCCATCTTGAACTGTTTGATGGTGTTAGGCATCACTGTACGTTCAAAATAGCTCTCGTTATTGAGCAACTGCTGATTGTTCAACACTTGCTCATCAGTTAGCTGCTTGATTGCCGCTAGAGCTTCAAAAATACGGCGTTCAACTAAGTTTTCAGTGCTCTCAAACAGCTTACTATGCTGGCCTTCTCCTCGTTTACCCTCAAGGAGTCGCTTATGAGTTCTAGCGTACTTTTCATCACCTAAGTATTTAGCTTTATAACGGCTGTTTTCTTGGTTAAGCACCTTTACTCGCTCATGAATCTTTCGCAAAGCACCAATGTTCTGATCCATCTGTTCTTGGCTTACTTCACTCAAATTCTTGGTTTTGAATAGGCGTTCTAACTCTTCTTTCAAAGCAATAAATTTCGGGTCAGCTTGGTCTATGTTACCAGCCAAAGCCTCACGGGTTTTGCGTAAGGTGTTTTTAAGTTCGTCTGCTAACTTAAGTTCACTTTCACCGACCTTAGTAAACATAAATACGACATCTTCTAGCGCCGCATTTAGTAAGTTAGTGGTATCGGTACTGTTCTCTATTTGCTCTTTTAAGTTCAAGCTTCCCAAGTGATCATTGGTATATCTGTACAAGACGTTAAGCTTAGCGAAATCTAGCTCCTGAAGCTGCTCAGTATCCCCTTGAAGGCGGATGAGATTATACAGGTCTTTAGCACTCTCTAAGGCTTTTTTTAAAGCGAGTATCTGTTTGCGATCTGAGATCTGGCCAATCTGTTGCTGGAACAATTCAGTGTTCTCAGTATCGAATTGGAATAACACATCTTTTATGTACTCAATCTCTTCGCACACTTCTTCATGACTTTTGAACAAGTTGGAATAACTGTCCATTTCATCGCCAAGTTCATTTTTTAGCTCATCAAAATAGGCTTTATTGGTCGCGTCAAATTCAGCGCTGATATCAGCAAAATCAACTACGTAACCATAGCGGAACTCTTTGTAGGTGCGGTTTACACGTGTTAACGCTTGAAGTAGGTTGTGCTTTTTAATGACTCGACCTAAATAAAGCTTTTTCAATCGTTTAGCATCAAAGCCCGTAAGTAGCATGTTGTAGACAAACACGAAGTCTATTTCACCTGCTTTATATTGTTCTACCCACTCTTTACGCTCTTCCTTACTACCTACATCATGTAAAATCAGAGCAGCTGAATGTACTTGGTTATCTCGTTTTAACTTTTCGTTGTAGCTAGCCCTTGGCTCATGAATAACGCTTTCTTTTACCACTGCCTCTTCAGACTTAGAACTAGCAGGTAAAACAGGCCTGGTGGCATAAATAGCATTAAACTGTTTGAAAAGTTCTTTTGCTTGTTCAGAGCTATCACAAATTACCATTCCACCAATGCTGTTATCTCCCCACGAAGAGCGGCTTTTTTCAAAGTCCTGAACGATGTAGTTCAGCATAGGTTCTACGAATCTAGGGTGGGCATAGGCTTGCTTCTTATCGATACTTCCTTGCTGCAATTCTACCTCTTGCAGAGCTTCACGCATTGCCATGACATAATTGCTAGCAATCTCTTCACGAATTAAACGTAAGGTATAGCCATCTGCAATTGACGCGTTGTAGTAATACTTGTGGATGTAATTGCCAAAAATCTGTTTAGAGCTAAATGCTTTGGACTCTTTAGTTGGATCTTTATCCTTTTCCTCCAGAAGCAACGGAGTACCTGTTAGACCTATCTTAATTGCATTGGGGTCTGACTGGGTGAGGTTGGCTAAGAAACTACCTTTAGGGTTGTAGCTACGATGCACTTCATCTAAAAAGTAAACACGTTGGATACTGACGTCATAATCAACTGTTCGTAGAACACTAGGGTCATCCTCGAACTTTTGAATATTAACAACGGTGATCTCCGGCTTACCCGAATCATTATGGATCACCTTAGTTGCCTTGATACTCTGAGCAAAAGCTTCTCTAGAGTTCACAGTATGAACCATTAACCCACGACTCGTAAATTCACGCTGTGCCTGAATAAGTAGATCAATCCGGTCAACAATAAAATAGAACTTAGGGATTATGTGTTGCTTTTGATAGTAGTCAGTTAAGTGCCTTACGTTGTAATAAGCCAGAGCCGTTTTTCCACTTCCCTGGGTATGCCAAATAATGCCTTTCTTAATGCCTTCACTTAACTTATTTTCAATCGCTTTGGTCGCAAACAGCTGTGGATAACGCATCACGTGTTTTTGTAGACCATCAGTTTCTTTAACGTACGCTAGCGAATATCTCAGCATGAACGCAAGGCGCTCTGGGTTAAGAAGTGACGTGCATATTCTATTGGTTGGCGCGTCATAGTCTTTGTTGGTGAGGAATTCAGGGCTATGTTTAATAACAGTGTAGTTATTGTCTTTTAGAACAAAGTTCTCAGTCTCATCGGCTAAAGGCTTAAGTAGCTTAGTAAGATTAAGAACTTCTTCTTCTCGGAAGTAGTTGAAGGTAGGCTTTGTATAAGATGAACTCGCATAGAACGCCCCTTGAATAGGCTCGGGGCTACCATCATCGTACTCCATGTTATTAGAAAACAGCATGAGCTGAGTAATATTAACGAAGCGTCTAAATTTGGGATTTTGGAAACGTTCATTGATTCGCTTGCGTTCATCTAGAACACCATCTTTATTATTTGGTTTTTTAACCTCAATAAAGACTAAAGGCATACCGTTAATGAGCAGAATGATATCTGGACGAAACTTTTCATCACCGTTCTTGTATGTAAGCTCTGTTACTACGTGTAGGCTATTTTTTGAGAAGTCATCAAAATCGATGAGTTTTGTACCGGAACGACTCGTCAGTTTTTCATAAAAAGCACGGCCTAGATCTTCATTGTCTAAGCTTAACTTCAAGTCATCCAAGCAACGTTCAATATCCCCACCATCCATTCTAGGATTAATACGTTCAATCGACTCTTTGAAGATATCCGGGAAAATGTTGGTATCAGTGCACCAAGTAGCCTGCTTTAAAGTAAGCGTCTTTAAATCGACACATTCAATCATCGAAACGAACGTCGTAACCT
>NZ_JBGOOD010000058.1:0-30024 GCF_041439475.1 Vibrio sp. 1S139 | reverse complement strand
TCATTCGTTATATCGACGATGGTCACTTATCTATCGATAATAATCGCGCTGAACGTGCAATTAAACCACTGGTCATTGGCAGAAAAAATTGGCTGTTCTCTAACACACCAAATGGTGCTGAGGCGAGCGCGATGCTTTACAGCATCATCGAGACCGCGAAAGCCAACGGTCTTATCCTCTACGACTACATGGTCAAGTGCATGAAAGAGCTGGCGAAAGCTGAGCCTGATATCGACGCACTCCTGCCTTGGAACTTCAAACACTGACAAGTCGCCCCGTGGGTTCATGGGGCGGATACACCTTTACGGCTAAGTGCATATGGTCAACCTGGACGTTCAGCTCAACAACTTCACATCCAAGTTGATTACAGTAAACATTCATACACCGATAAACTTCTTTGCCTACATTGTTCTTCAAGATCCTAAATCTGTATTTTGGCGTCCACACTATGTGATATTGACATATCCAAAATACGTGGGGAGCTTGATTGTATCATTCATGTTATTTATCCTCTTTGACTTCGCTAAAAATCAAGGGAGCATTTAACATGGGTAGAACTACAGGCAAAGCCTAACTGAATGATAACCACCTGCTGAAGTAGGTGGTTTAGGGCGAAAACAAAAACATCCTCCTCTCTTTAATACTTCGATGTAATCCATCAATTTGCACCTAGCTACCATGACGAACCCAAGTTTCCGAAGCCGTCAAGAAGTGAAGATAAATAAGTTAAAACCCATAAAAGTACGCTTAGGTGTTCCATCACCTTGAACAACGCAATGAATTTCGCTGCCAAACACGAGTTCAAATTTTCTAGACTTGGCACTCTTCGCAATAAAACGTATTGCGTTGTCCGATTTTTAGCTCTTGAATCAGCGCTTCGCAGCTTGGGCATTTTTTACCTGCTTTACCATACACTTGCAGCTCTTGTGCGAAGTAGCCTGGTTTACCATCAGCCTGAGAAAAATCTTTCAGCGTAGTACCACCTTGCTTGATAGCCGTTGCGAGTACTTGTTTAATCTCATCGGTTAACAAGATCCATTCGGCTTTGGTCACTTTGTTTGCCGATCGTAACGGGTGGATTTTTGCAGAGAACAAGGCTTCGTTAGCGTAGATATTCCCGACACCGACCACTACTTTGTTGTCCATGATGAACTGCTTGACTGCGACTTTACGCTTTTCTGCTTTCTCAGCGATGTAATCAGCGTTAAAGTCGTCCGTTAACGGCTCAGGACCAGAACCAAGCAACACAGAGTGGACTTCATCAGGCGCCGACCACAACCAAGCGCCAAAGCGGCGAGGGTCGTTGTAGCGCAATACTTTGCCATTGGTGAGCTTAAGATCCACGTGATCGTGCTTTGCTGCTGGGAAGTCAGCATCTAATACGCGTAGTGAGCCAGACATACCAAGGTGAACAATGGCAGTGCCAGTATCCGTTTCAATCAATAGGTACTTTGCACGGCGCGAGATAGAGCGAATCACCTGCCCTTCTAATGCTTTTAACTCTTGTGGGATATCCCAACGCAGCTTAGGCGTGCGAAAAGTAAGGGTTTTAATGGTCTCGCCAACTAAATGAGGCGAGATCCCCATACGGCTTACTTCGACTTCGGGTAATTCAGGCATAGTTAGTCGTCCGATTTAGAGGAGTGGTTAGCGTTAAAGCTTGGAAACAGGTAGCTCTCTTCAATAGACACCGCCAACCACTGATCATTCCAGTTTTTTAACAACCAGAACTCAGGCAATTGATAATAGGTAATACGCTGGGGCTCTTCTTGGTCTTGATACCATACTTCGATGGTGTGTGGTGTATTTAACCGAGGCGTAAGGTCTGTGTAGGTCTGTGAGTCGACTTCCGTGCCCACAAGCTCTTTCCAACGTTGTGACAGCTCTTGTGCATTGGTGGCTTGAGGAAAGTCAGTATCTTCGAACTGGTAAACCCATTGATTATCTTGTTGAATGACAGACCACTTAGCAAAGTGTAACGCTTGAAGCTTTGCTGTTGGGTTCAGGAGATAAGGATAAGGGCTATCAACCTGCGGTTCAGGCTCGATAAGGTACGCTTTGATCAATGTTGGAAGGTTTAACACGCCAATAAAAGCGATCACACTGAACATGAGTATGTTGTTCCACCGGCGTCCACGATATCTCATCTGATTCTGCTCATCTAACCTATTGAACATTCAGTATATCGTGAAAGTGGCAATACTTTCTATGTTGTACAGATTTCTATCTATCAGAGGCTATATCAAGCAAGAATAATTGAGTTCCTCAAATTGTAGATATAAAAAAACCCAGCGATTAAACTGGGTTTTTCAATTCTTTCTTCTACTGAAGAAGAGCAAAAAAAGCATCAATTACTTGATTTTAGCTTCTTTGTACATAACGTGTTGGCGAACTACTGGATCAAACTTTTTGATCTCAAATTTGCCTGGCATGTTACGCTTGTTCTTATCAGTTGTGTAGAAGTGACCAGTACCTGCAGAAGATACTAGACGAATTTTCTCACGAATGCCTTTAGCCATTGCTTAATTCCTCTTAAACGTTTTCGCCACGTGCACGGATATCAACAAGAACAGCATCGATGCCTTTCTTATCAATGATACGCATGCCTTTAGCAGTTAGACGTAGTTTAACAAAACGTTTTTCGCTCTCTACCCAGAAACGATGAGTTTGTAGGTTCGGCAGAAAACGGCGCTTAGTAGCATTGCGTGCGTGTGAACGGTTGTTACCCGTTACTGGACGCTTACCAGTTACTTGGCATACTCGGGACATGAATGTCTTCTCCAATCGTTTCAGCTCGATATCAACCTTGGTGGCCGAACCTCTCTATCAATT
This sequence comes from Vibrio sp. 1S139, assembly GCF_041439475.1. Classification (NCBI taxonomy): domain Bacteria; kingdom Pseudomonadati; phylum Pseudomonadota; class Gammaproteobacteria; order Vibrionales; family Vibrionaceae; genus Vibrio; species Vibrio sp. 1S139. The sequence goes on along the minus strand of NZ_JBGOOD010000058.1, from coordinate 27,192 downwards.
AAAATAGAAGGTAAAAACCGTTATGGAAAATCCATACAAGGCTATCAAAGGTCGCGCATTATACTAACTTGACACGCATTGCTCAAGACCCGAACAGATCCTTTTTACGGATTTCGTGATCTTTTTTTGTGCAGCGCAGCTTGCTTGAGTAATCAGAGCTGATTTTAGGTCTAAAAATGTGGGCGGAATAATAGCAGATTTAACGCAACTAACAACCTAAAATGTGATTCAAATCCATCCACGCTCTGCAAAAGAGACAACTTCACCATCTCCAACGACAAAATGGTCGAGAACTCGGATGTCCACCAGCGCTAATGCGTCGGTTAATCGGCGTGTAATCCGCCTATCCGCTTGGCTGGGCTCAGCAACACCTGAAGGATGGTTATGAGCTAAGATTAATGCCGCCGCATTATGATGAAGTGCCCGTTTAACCACTTCCCGCGGGTAAACCGATGCGGCATCGATGGTTCCTTCAAACATCACCTCGTCCTTTATTACCCTATTTTGGTTATCGAGGAACAATATATAGAAGGCTTCTCGCTGGCGATCACGCAACATGCTCGAAAGATAAAGCTTAGTATGGCTAGGGCTAGTGAGTGCATCTCCGCGAGATAAAGTCTCTGCTAGATAACGCTGCGTCATCTCTAATACAGCCTGCAATTGAACATACTTGGCCTGCCCCATCCCTTTATGAGCACAAAACTCTTCCTGTGTTGCTGAAAAAAGATGACGGAGTGAGCCAAAGTCTTTGATCAACTTGTCAGCGAGTTCCAAGACGTTCATTCCTTGTGTCCCTGTTCGCAGGAATATCGCGAGCAGTTCAGCATCACTCAAAGAATCAGGCCCTCTATTTAACAACTTTTCTCTCGGCATCGATTCGGCAGGTATTTTATCTATTGGCATATAAAGACAATCATTGGTCATGAACACAACCCATCACCTTAATGAGATCGTAATCAGAGATCCTTCGATAGAGATCAAAGGAAACGAGACACTAACAAAATCGTGTAATTGATAAGTTTGATAACACCAACTTGATGAGCGTCAACTCTGTTCGAGTTCTGCTTCTAGGCACTTATCCTTTGTTCTGATATCGTAAGTCGCAGAGAAATTAAGGAACAGAATCATGCAAACATTGGTTAATCAACTGGATAACGCTGACCTACAAGGCCTAGCTGGGAAAAAAATCCTACTTGGCATTAGTGGTGGTATCGCTGCGTATAAATGTGCCGAACTGACTCGACGCTTAATTGAGCGTGGAGCACAAGTACAAGTCGTGATGACAAATGCAGCCAAGGAGTTCATCACTCCTCTCACCATGCAAGCCGTCTCTGGAAGGCCAGTGTCTGATAGTTTGCTTGATCCTGCTGCTGAGGCTTCCATGGGGCACATCGAGCTCGCAAAGTGGGCTGACTTGGTATTACTAGCGCCAGCAACCGCAGATCTGATTGCTCGCATGACCGCAGGCATGGGTAACGACCTACTGACCACTTTGGTTTTAGCAACCGATGCGCCAGTCGCGGTATCTCCAGCAATGAACCAACAGATGTACAGCCACCCTGCGACTCAAGAGAACATTGCGACACTAAAACGTCGTGGTTGTGAAATTTGGGGGCCAGCAGCTGGCGAGCAAGCGTGTGGGGATGTCGGTATGGGTCGTATGTTAGAGCCAATGCAGCTCGTGCATCGCTGTGAAGACTTCTTCCAACCTAAGCCGCTTACTGGCCGTTCTGTGCTTATTACTGCAGGCCCGACTCGTGAAGCGATTGACCCTGTGCGTTACATTACCAACCACAGCTCGGGCAAAATGGGCTATGCACTGGCTGAAGCGGCCGCGAAACAAGGTGCAACAGTGACTCTAATCAGTGGCCCTGTTTCATTAGCGACGCCAAACAAAGTTAATCGTATTGATGTCGACAGCGCACAACAGATGTTTGATGCCGTTACTGCTAACGCTTCTCAACACGATATTTTCATCAGCTGCGCCGCAGTTGCCGATTACCGCCCTGAGACCATTGCAGACCAAAAGCTTAAAAAGGTCGACGGTAAAGACGACATGACCATTCAAATGGTTAAAAACCCAGATATTGTCGCTTCTGTCGCTTCAATGACCGAAGGTCGCCCATTTACTGTCGGCTTCGCAGCAGAAACTCAAGATGTTGAGAAGTACGCACGCGGTAAACTAGAAAGAAAGAACCTCGATATGATCTGCGCCAACGACGTCTCAGTTGAAGGCCAAGGCTTCAATAGCAGTAGCAATGAGCTGCACCTTTATTGGAAAGGCGGCGATAAATCTCTACCACTGGAGAGCAAAGACACACTTGGTTTCCAGATCCTCGATCAGATCCAACAGCTTATTAATGTATAAACGCACAAATTTGCTCTGATAATCTGCTGACACCTCTCGATTCTGTTGACCTAGGGCTCACAAAACTAGGAAACAGAATTGAATGGTGTTTATAATCCTTCTTCACTCAATCCTCATCTTTAGGAAAGGAAGTAAATAGATGGCTGGTACTCGAAAATCAAACCGTCGTGAAGAAATCCTACAAGCTCTCGCACAAATGTTGGAATCGACCGAAGGTGCTTCTCGTATCACAACGGTAAAGTTGGCCAAGCAAGTGGGTGTTTCTGAAGCTGCGTTATACCGCCACTTCCCAAGCAAAGCCCGCATGTTTGAAGGCCTGATCGAGTTCATTGAAGAAGCGTTGATGTCTCGAATCAACCGTATTCTGGATGAAGAGAAAGACACGCTAGAGCGCATACGCCTAGTGCTACAACTTATCTTAGTTTTCTCAGAACGTAACCCAGGCCTGACTCGAATTTTATCTGGTCATGCTCTAATGTTTGAAAATGAACGCCTGCGTGATCGCATCAACCAACTTTTCGAACGCATTGAGACGCAACTTCGCCAGATCCTGCGTGAAAGAAAGCTTCGTGAAGGGAAATCATTCCCGGTTGATGAGAAAATCTTAGCCGCTCAACTGCTCGGTCAAGTTGAAGGCAGCTTGAATCGATTTGTTCGCTCAGACTTCAAATATCAACCAACAGAAAACTTTGATGCTTATTGGGCACTGCTAAGCGCTCAGATTAAGTAGCAATCAAATTAAGTGGCAATCAAATCTTAAGTGATGGTTATGACGACGAAAACTTCTTCAGCAAACGGCACAGCACAACACGTGATTACTAAGCCGCCTTTTACTCTAGCTCTACTTCACCCTAAATATTGGGGTGTATGGTTTGGTTTTGGGTTATTGGCGCTTATTGTTAACGTTCTCCCTTATCGCCTCTTACTGCTGTTAGGCCGATCGTTAGGCTCTTTGGGTGCTCGCTATGGTAAAAAGCGCGTCGCGGTAGCAACACGTAACTTGGAGCTCGCCTTCCCAGACAAGCCAGCAGATGAAGTCGCGGCAATGGTCAGTGAGAACTTTAAGAACACAGGTATGGCACTCATCGAAACCGGCATTACCTGGTTCTGGCCAACGTGGCGTTTCAAGCGAATCCTAGTAGATAAAGACACCCAAACACTGCGTACACATAAAGCCAACGGTAAAGGTGTTCTTCTATGCTGTGTGCATGCCTTAAATCTAGAGATCACTGCGCGAGCAATGGCTGTATTAGGTATTTCTGGTTTAGGTGTTTATCGCCCGCACAACAATCCGGCTTATGAATTCATTCAATACCGTGGTCGTACTCAAAACGGCAACCGCCTGATTCACCGTAAAGACGTGAAGCGTATGATTCGAATCCTGCGTCAAGGTGAGATCCTTTTCTACCTACCGGATCATGATTACGGTCGTAACAAGTCTGTGTTTGTGCCTTTCTTCGCAGTAGAAGATGCGTGTACCACAACAGGCACCAGTATCCTAGCTTACACTAGCCGATGTGCACTTGTTCCGGGGTCTGGTTTTAGAAATGCCGATGGCAAATATGAGATCATGGCCGATGAATCAATTGAAGATGACTATCCACAGAAAGATGAGAAAGCGGCTGCCGCCTACATGAACCGCTACCTTGAGAAGATTATCTTAAGAGCACCAGAACAGTGGATGTGGCTGCACAAGCGCTTTAAGACCATGGAAGACCCAGAAGTGGAGCGCGGCATTCGTTATAAATAATGAATACTGAACCAAAAGGAAAGGGGCTGATGAATCATCAGCCCCTTGTGCATTCTATAGTCTAATTACGAGTAGTATTAGATGCCGTATTGAGCGCGGTATGCTTTTACTGACTCTAGATGTGCTGCGTCTGTGCCTTTCTCTTCAAGGAAAGTCACCAAGTCAGTCAGGCTAACGATTGAGATAATCGCACAACCGAAGTCACGCTCAACTTCTTGAATCGCAGACAGTTCGCCTTTGCCCTTCTCTTGACGGTCGATAGCAACAAGCACGCCCGCTAAATCAGCGCCATTTGCTTGGATGATTTCCATCGACTCACGAATCGCAGTACCTGCAGTGATCACGTCGTCCACTAACATGATGCGACCTTCAAGCGCGCTACCGACAAGGTTGCCACCTTCACCGTGGTTTTTCGCTTCTTTACGGTTGAAGCAGTAAGGCGTGTCTACATCGTGGTGATCCGCTAGTGCAACCGCTGTCGTCGTTGCAATTGGGATACCTTTGTATGCAGGACCAAATAGTACATCAAACTCAATGCCAGAATCAGCCAATGCTGCTGCGTAGAAGCGACCTAAGCGCGCTAGGTCACGACCTGTATTAAACAATCCAGCATTGAAGAAGTAAGGGCTCTCGCGGCCAGACTTTAAAGTAAACTCACCAAACTTAAGTACTTCTTTCTCTAGTGCAAATTCAATAAATTCACGTTGATATGCTTTCATGCTCATCCTCTATGTTTACTCAATAAAACTTAACTTACGCCCTGTACCACCCTTTCAGGTTTTACAGACAAAAAAATAGCCCCCAAATTGGGAGCTATTAAAAATGACTAGTCGGCCAACGCAGCTTTCTGCGCTTCGACGATATCGGCAATGCCCTTATTAGCCAGGGCTAAAAGCTGCATCAGCTCTTCGTGGCTGAACGGTTCGCCTTCTGCGGTGCCTTGAATCTCAATCATCTTACCGTCTTCCGTCATTACAACGTTCATGTCGGTATCGGCTGCTGAGTCTTCAACGTACTCAAGGTCACACAGTGCTTGTGCACCAACGATGCCCACTGAAACTGCCGCTACGTGGCCTTTCATTGGGTTCTTTTTCAGTTTGCCGCTTGCTAGTAGGCTGTTGATAGCATCAGCCATTGCAACGCTTGCACCTGAGATAGAAGCAGTACGAGTACCGCCGTCTGCTTGGATAACATCACAATCGACAGTGATCATAATTTCACCCATTACTTTCAGGTCAACAACAGCACGTAGGCTACGAGCGATCAGACGTTGGATTTCCATCGTACGACCACCTTGCTTGCCGCTCGCCGCTTCACGACGGTTACGAGTGTGCGTTGCACGTGGCAGCATGCCGTATTCAGCCGTTACCCAACCCTTTCCTTGGCCTTTTAACCAACGCGGTACGTTTTCTTCTACCGTCGCATTACATAGAACTTTAGTGTTGCCGAACTCAACTAATACAGAACCTTCAGCATAAGCTGTGTAGTTACGAGTAATTTTAATTGGACGAATTTGATCTACAGCGCGGTCATTTGGACGCATTGGTATCTACCTTATTAACAGTCTGAAGTGATTTACTATCGAAAGAGTGCATCACCTAAGAAAGAGGTGAGACAGTTTTGATTGGGGCAAGATTATATAGCAGTTTATCGTGCAAATCTATTTACCGTTCAAAGCTATTTATCACGAAAGGCTATTTACAGTGAAAAGCGACAGGCTTCGAGAGCACACCATATCGTGATACTATGCGTGCGCGTTATTTTCAGAATGATAAAAGACAGGAAAATTCGATGATTTATAGTATGACCGCGTACGCACGCAAAGAAGTAAAAGGCGATTGGGGCAGCGCAGTATGGGAAATCCGTAGTGTAAACCAACGCTACCTAGAAACTTACTTCCGTATGCCTGAACAGTTCCGTGGTTTAGAGCCAATCTTGCGTGAGCGTTTCCGTAAGCGTCTAGCGCGCGGTAAGGTTGAATGTAACCTACGCTTTGAAGCAAACCCTGCTGCAAAGGGCGAACTAAGCATTAACGAAGGTTTGGCTCAGCAAGTAATCAATGCGGCGAACCAAGTAATGACGATGACTGGCGAAGAGAGCCGTTTGAACCCATTCCAAGTCATGAACTGGCCTGGTGTGATGGAAACGCCAGAGCAAGACATGGATGCCATCAACAAAGACCTACTTGAAGCATTCAACGATGCTATCGCAGAGTTCATTGATGCTCGTGCTCGTGAAGGTGAGAACATGAAGGCGCTAATCGTACAGCGCTTAGATGCAATCACTGAAGAAGTAGTGAAAGTTCGTGCACGCATGCCTGAGATCCTAGAGTGGCAACGTGAGCGTCTTCTTACCAAATTTGAAGATGCGAAAATCGAACTGGAAGGTTCTCGTGTTGAGCAAGAGCTTATCCTACTTGCGCAGAAGTCAGACGTAGCAGAAGAGCTAGACCGTCTAGATTCTCACGTGAAAGAAGCAAATGCAGTACTGAAGAAAGGTGGCGCTTGTGGCCGTAAGCTAGACTTCATGATGCAAGAGTTCAACCGTGAGTCAAACACGCTAGCGTCTAAGTCTATCAGCACAGACATCACAGCATCGGGCGTAGAGCTTAAGGTTCTTATCGAACAGATGCGTGAGCAAATTCAGAATATTGAATAACAGTCTGTAAGCTGTACACGATAAAGAATAATCAGCTTAATCAGCTTAATCAGCTTAATCAGCTTAATCAGCTTAATCAGCTTAATCAGTGTTGATTAGATCAAAATGAGCTCCTAATTTTAGGGGCTTTTTTTTATGGATACAATAATGCCAATCACCGTAAGTAAATGAGCAAAAATCGGAGATCAGAGAGTTGAACCGGAAAAGTAACTTAGAACGAAGTATAGATTGTGGATTGCGATAAGGGGGTAACGAAGTAGTGGGTATAACGAAATAATGGGATAACGAGAGTAAAAAGGTATTAAGGGTATTTCAGAGGGAAATAAAAATTTCTAAACAGGAGATAAGAAGTTAAAGCAGAAGAGGTATAGAAAGTGAAGATTAAGCTGGGAAAGTGACGCAAGTTGCTAATGCAACCTGCGTCGACTTAAAATCTTATAGAGCTACAACGTTTGCAGCTTGAAGACCTTTTTGGCCTTGCTCTACTTCGAAAGACACTTGTTGGCCTTCTTTAAGAGTCTTGAAACCTTCAGAAGCGATTGCACGGAAGTGTACGAATACGTCAGCGCCGCCGTTGTCTTGAGTTAGGAAACCGAAACCTTTCTCTTCGTTAAACCATTTTACTACGCCGTTTGTTTTGTTAGACATGATGTGTCCCTTATATAAAAATAAAAAATTAATCGCCAAAAGTGCGATGCGCTGAAAGCTTGAATTATTTAATGTATCTATGAAGCCAAGGGAAACACTGAGAATAACAATGAAGCAATACTAAGGGTTTTACTTTACAACTGATGTTTCATTTAATAACTCTGAAAACAGAGCGAGGCCATTCTTGGTGATCTGGGTCGGGTTGTAAAGCTTTATTTGAAAATAATTGATGTTTTTTTGTTCGGTTGGCTTGAATTCAAGCCCAGCTAGGTCACCGGGCTTGATTTGTAAGACTTTGATCTCAAAAAATTTACTCGTCCGGCTGCTTAGTTCTGAGATCGACATATGGCCAGTAATGGTGACCGACTCGAATCAACAGAGTTGCTGCTGCTAAGATAAATGCCGCTAAAGATAACCAAACGATCAATACCGCATCGAGTTCTTTCATGCCCAAAGTGATGTAACGAGCAATCGCCATCATCGCGATATAGATTGGGTATCGCACTGGGATCTTACCGTTCATCACAAACTGCTGAACCATCACCAACACTTCTAAATAGATAAACATCAGCAGAATGTCGGTCAATTGCACTCGGCGTTCAGCGAAGACATGCATGAACTCTTCGACCATCGCAAACAAGGTCGCGAGCGTGATCGCCACCAGCAATACCGCTTCCATAATGTGGAATACTTTTAAAAACGGCTTACTAAAAGATTTAGGTAAGTGAGAAGGCATAGTCACTCTTCAAAAAATAATTAATCCAGTCTCTACAATAGCATGCATCAATATAAGTCGCGTACTGTCAAAGCACCGACTTTAGGCTAACGCCATCAACTCATCGGTAACCAACATTAAGAAGCGACGGTAAAAAGCAACAAATACAAAAATGGCCCCGCATTCACTGCAGAGCCATCTGTTTGTCTTTTACTTAGCGACTTCTTAGTGACTAATTAGCCTTAAAGCAGAATCAGGTAAGTTAAGAACACCACACACAGTCCGTAGATAAGCGGGTGTACTTCTTTGCGCTTACCTGCGACAACCATTGTGAATGCGTAGCTGATGAAGCCCATCGCCATACCGTTCGCTGGAGAGAAGCTTAGCACTGTGAACATGATGGTAAAGAAGGCTGCAATGCGTGACTCTTTCTTTTCCCAGTTGATCTGACCAAGACGACCTACCATGTAGATGCCGACTACTACCATCGCCGGTGCAACCATTGCAGCCGAGAAGATAGAGAAGATTGGGTATAGGAATAGCGAGATTAGGAACAGACCAGCCACCATGACTGCTGCCAAACCCGTTTTTGCACCTTGAGAAGAAGCGATGCCAGACTCAGAGAAAGCAGTGATCGATGTGGTACCAAGAATTGAACCAATCACAGTACCGCCCGCATCTGCTACTAGAGCCGATTTCGCGTTTGGCACCTTGCCGTCTTTATCGATGATACCCGCATCACGGCCAACGCCGACAATGGTGCTCAAGCCATCAAAGAAATCGACAATCAAGAAGATAAGTACGATGAACAGTAGGTCGAACATTTTCTCTGGCGTGAAAGCAGAGAAATCGAAGATAGCGCCGAAGCTGCCAGCCATGCTTGGTGGCATAGCAATGAACTGCTCTGGGATTGGTGCGTTTGAAGTGCCCATGAAGACGTCAGCAAGAATCGTCAACACGATAGCAGAAACGAATGAGATGAACGTTGCTAGCTTGATGTCACGAACCATACAACCCAGTGCGATGAAGATGCTCACGTAAGCGATGATCACTTTTGGATCAGAAATGTCGCCTAAGCCTACCAATACGAATGGGTTAGAAACGATGATTCCCGCATTCTTAAGACCTAAGAAAGCAATGAACAGTCCGAGAGACACGGTAATCGCCAACTTCAAATCTTCAGGAATCGATTCAATCATCGATTTACGAATATTGGTCAATGAGAACGCAAGGTACAAAATACCAGATAGGAAGATACCGAACAGCGCTTCATTCCAAAGCACGGCAACAGATCCACTTAACAGCAGACCTTTGAAAAAGCCGTTCATACTCATGCCCGGCGCTAGCATTACAGGATAGTTGCCCCAAATGCCCATAATTAGGGTTGCGATTGCCGCAGACAGAGCCGTTGCAGTAAACACGGCACCTTTGTCCATGCCTGGAATATCACCCAAAATTGCTGGGTTAACCGCCAGAATGTAACTCATCGCCAAGAAAGTAATGAAACCCGCATACAGCTCAGTGCCAATCGTGGTTTTTCTTTCAGTGATTTTAAACATCGAATCAAGCGAGCCAGAGGTGTTCTGGGCTTTCAGGGTGGAATCGGTACTCACAACAAAACCTTTGCAATAAATTAAGAATTTGGTGATTCAAATGCTGTGAGAATAGAGAGGTCTCTACACTAAAAACTGTAGTCACCAAGGTAGGCTCGGTAGTAGAAACATCTAGTCTAGTAGGGTCTGTTAGCCCTTCGAGATGATTTTTGCAGCGAGTTGTTGGGGATTTCTACAAGGCAGAGACTTTGAAGTGTAGCTAGCCTACATAAGAAGTCGATAACGCAGTAGAAATCACCAACAAACGCTGCCCGAAGGGTTCGGCTAAAATCGTTTTATGCTTTGTTAAGGAGTCTTTACTTAGAATACTAGGCTACAAACTCCTTGCCGCGCCTAAAACGATTTTTTCTCGAACAAAACTCCATCGCGAAAGGTCAACAGACCCTAGATATATACAGCATTTAATCGTTTGCGCGGATTGTAAGGATTGAGATTAAAACTTCAACAAATTTTGTCCAGATCACATAAAAAAGTACCGATGACGAGTCATTACATTTATACAAAGATCTTTGAGAAGATCATTTGCTGATAAATAACGATCAAGCCAGTTGTTCTCAATCATCTAAATATGCTACTCTTCGCCTCCATTTTTCTGACCTAATTTTCACCAGTTGCTTCTATTAGTTTTACTCGTTATCTCTTTATAGACGTAACCAACGGCACAATTAGTAGATGCGCCATCGGAACAAAAATTAGAGTCAGTGCTATCTTTTAAAGTGTAGGTTTATTGCCTTCACTCAATCCAACCAACAGTGGAAATATACAGATGGGCAAAGGTACTCTTTACATCGTATCTGCACCTAGTGGCGCAGGTAAGTCGAGCTTGATCTCAGCAATGCTAGAAACCAATCCAACCTACGCAATGAAGGTATCTGTTTCACACACCACTCGCGGTATGCGCCCTGGTGAAGAAAATGGTGTTCACTACCACTTCGTAGAGAAGCATCATTTTGAAGACCTTATTACTAAAGGTGAATTCCTAGAGTACGCTGAAGTGTTCGGCAACTACTACGGTACTTCACGCGTTTGGATTGAAGAAAACCTAAACCGCGGTATCGATGTATTCCTAGATATCGACTGGCAAGGTGCTCGTCAGATCCGTGAACAAATGCCTCAAGCGAAGAGTGTATTCATTCTTCCACCATCAAATGGTGAACTAGAGCGTCGTTTGAATGTTCGCGGTCAAGACAGCGACGAAGTTATTGCGAAACGCATGAGCGAAGCAAAATCAGAGATTTCTCACTATGCAGAATATGATTATGTGATCGTGAATGACGACTTTGATGCAGCCCTAATGGACTTCAGAGCTATCATTCGTGCGGAGCGCTTAAAAGAAGATAAGCAAGCAGCGAAATACAGCGGCATGCTTACTGCTTTATTAGCGGAATAATCTAGATCCCCTAGATTTTCTATTGAGATAAGTATACGGTGATCTAGAAAGTATCTAGTTAAACTTGTATACTTTCTCGTCATCAAAAATTTATTAGTTAATTACTATTTGGAGTCCTCATGGCACGCGTAACTGTTCAAGACGCTGTTGAAAAAGTTGGCAACCGTTTCGACCTAGTTCTTATTGCGGCTCGCCGCGCACGTCAAATGCAAACTGGCGGTAAAGATTCACTAGTGCCTGAAGAAAACGATAAGCCAACGGTTATCGCTCTTCGCGAAATCGAAGAAGGTCTTATCACTAAAGACGTACTAGATGCTCGTGAACGTCAAGAGCAACAAGAGCAAGAAGCGGCTGAACTTGCAGCAGTAAGCAGCATCGCTCACACTCGTTAAGAACGTCATTCGAACTAATTAACCTTCCGGGCCTTTAATTTGTATCTATTCGATAGCCTCAAAGACGTTGCCCAAGAATACCTAACAGAGCCTCAAATTGAGGCTCTGCGTCAATCTTATGTGGTAGCGAGAGACGCCCATGAAGGGCAAACCCGCTCAAGCGGTGAACCATACATTATCCACCCTGTAGCTGTTTCAAGAATCCTGGCAGAAATGCGTCTGGATATCGAAACCCTGCAAGCTGCTCTGCTTCATGATGTCATCGAAGACTGTGATGTCACTAAAGAAGATCTAGAGGAAAAATTTGGCAATACCGTTGCTGAATTGGTTGATGGTGTATCTAAGCTGGATAAGCTTAAATTTCGTGATCGCAAAGAAGCGCAAGCAGAGAACTTCCGCAAGATGGTTCTCGCCATGGTGCAAGACATCCGCGTTATCTTGATCAAATTAGCTGACCGTACTCACAACATGCGCACGCTTGGGGCACTTCGTCCTGACAAAAAGCGTCGTATTGCTCGTGAAACCCTAGAGATTTATTCTCCACTAGCTCACCGTCTTGGTATTCATAACATCAAGACCGAACTAGAAGAGCTAGGCTTTGAAGCCCTCTATCCTAACCGTTATCGCGTACTTAAAAACGTAGTGAAAGCTGCGCGTGGTAACCGTAAGGAAATGATCCAACGTATCCATAGCGAAATTGAAGGCCGCCTTGAAGAGGTCGGTTTGCCTGCTCGCGTACTTGGTCGTGAAAAAAACCTGTTCTCCATCTACAACAAGATGAAAACTAAAGAGCAGCGCTTCCACACCATTATGGACATCTACGCTTTCCGCGTCGTGGTTGATACCCCAGATACTTGTTATCGCGTACTTGGTCAGGCTCACAGCCTGTACAAGCCTCGCCCTGGCCGCATGAAAGATTACATTGCGGTACCAAAAGCCAACGGCTACCAATCTCTGCACACGTCAATGATCGGTCCTCACGGGGTGCCAGTTGAGGTTCAGATCCGTACTGAAGATATGGATCAAATGGCAGACAAAGGTGTCGCAGCGCACTGGTCTTACAAAGGCAACGGCTCACGCAGCAGTAATGGCACAACCGCACAGGTTAAAGCACAACGTTGGATGCAGAGCTTACTTGAGCTGCAACAAAGCGCGGGTAACTCATTCGAATTCATTGAAAACGTTAAGTCTGATCTGTTCCCAGATGAGATCTTCGTGTTCACGCCGAAGGGTCGCATTGTCGAGCTTCCGGCAGGCGCAACAGCGGTCGATTTTGCTTACGCGGTGCATACCGATGTCGGCAACATGTGTGTAGGTGCTCGTGTAGACATGAACCCTTACCCACTCAGCAAATCGCTGAAGAACGGTCAAACTATTGAGATCATCAGTGCTCCGGGCGCACGTCCGAATGCAGCATGGCTCAACTACGTGGTGACATCACGTGCACGTACTAAGATCCGTCAGGTTCTGAAAACGATGCGTCGTGAAGAGTCGATCACGCTAGGCCGTCGTCTACTGAATCATGCACTTGGCGAACACTCTATTGGCGATATCGGCCAAGAGAATATCGACCACGTATTGTCTGATCTTCGCCTAGACAATGTTGAAGACTTACTGGCATCGATTGGTCTTGGTGAGCTGATGAGTATCGTTATTGCTCGTCGTCTACTGGGTGATGCTGACGAACTGACTGAAGTGGAAAACAACAGCGACACACCAAGGAAGAAATTGGCTATCCGTGGTGCTGAAGGTCTACTACTGACGTTCGCTAACTGTTGTCACCCAATTCCAGATGATCACATCATTGCCCATGTATCGCCAGGTCGTGGCCTTGTGGTTCACCGTGAAACGTGTCCAAACGTTCGTGGTTACCAGAAAGAACCAGACAAATACATGGCGGTTGAATGGTCTGACGATTACGACCAAGAGTTCACTGCTGAACTTCAGGTTGATCTGCAGAATCACCAAGGTGCACTGGCTGAGTTAACTAACGTTATCTCGAAAACAGGCTCGAACATTCACGGTATTTCAACTGAAGAACGTGATGGACGCCTGTACACAGTGACTATCTTGCTGACCACCAAAGATCGTGTTCATCTTGCAAGTATTATGAAAAAGCTACGTGTGATGCCACACGCGCTGAAAGTAAGACGTCGTAAGAACTAACGTTTAAACTTGATAATAGTTTTGCCAAGAATTTAAATCCCCTTAATGCTTTATCGCTTAAGGGGATTTTTATAACCGTAATCCTAGTATTTACCGCGCTCCCTCCCATTCCTGCCTGTACAAAAATCCAGTAAAATGCTTGAATAGATCATCTCTCTTACGTTTATGAGCCTTGTTATGTCACAGCTTTTATCTGCTATCCCTCTCAACTCTTTATCTGGAGTCGGCGCAAAAGTCGCAGAGAAACTGGAGAAGGTTGGGCTTAACAACGTACAAGATTTACTGTTTCACCTGCCTTTGCGCTACGAAGATCGAACGCGTATCTATCCAATCGTAAAACTGCATGCTGGTTTATGGGCAGCAGTGCAAGGCAAGGTAATGCACGTCGATACCATTTTCGGTAAACGTAAGATGCTCGCAGTAAAGATCAGTGATGGTAATGGCACTATTACACTGCGTTTTTTCAACTTCACTGCAGGCATGAAGAATAACTTTGCCGAAGGCAAACAAGTGCATGCTTATGGTGAGATCAAGCGCGGCAATATGGGGCTTGAGATTGTCCATCCGGACTACAAATTCTTTGCGCCGAGGCAACAGCCAGACGTTGAAGCCAATCTGACTCCGGTGTACCCAACCACCGAAGGGCTAAGACAAGTCACGCTGCGTAATCTTACCGATCAAGCCTTAGAACTAATCGACAAGGCCGCAGTTAACGAGCTTCTCCCATCAGGTTTATACGACCACCAAATTACCCTCGCACAAGCACTGCATACCATTCACAGGCCGCCCCCGGGCATTGACCTAGAGCTGTTTGATGAAGGCAAGCACCCTGCGCAACTGCGCCTAATTATGGAAGAGTTACTGGCTCAAAACCTGTCTATGTTGTCTGTTCGTAGCAAAGGGCAGCAAGACAAGGCAATGCCTTTTCCTCCAGTAAACACCCTTAAAGATAAGCTACTGGCTCAGCTGCCGTTTTCACCAACCAATGCCCAAGCACGAGTGACCAAAGAGATCGAAGCTGACTTGGAAAAGCCGCATCCTATGATGCGTTTAGTGCAAGGTGATGTGGGCTCTGGTAAAACCTTAGTCGCTGCACTGGCGGCGGTTCGCGCATTGGAACACGGTCAACAAGTAGCACTTATGGCACCCACTGAACTACTCGCAGAACAACACGCGATTAACTTTGCCAACTGGTTTGAGGCAATGGGTATTCAAGTTGGATGGCTAGCAGGTAAGCTCAAAGGCAAAGCTCGTGAAACTGAACTAACACGTATTGCCAGTGGCGAAGCGCAAATGGTGGTCGGTACTCATGCCCTGTTCCAAGAGCATGTCGAGTTCAAAAACCTTGGTTTAGTGATCATTGATGAACAGCACCGATTTGGTGTCCACCAGCGATTAGAGCTACGTGAGAAAGGCGCAAAGCAAGGCTACTACCCCCATCAGTTGGTCATGACCGCTACCCCAATCCCACGAACGTTAGCAATGACGGCCTATGCCGACCTCAAAACTTCGATTATTGATGAACTGCCACCGGGACGAACCCCAATTCAAACCGTGGCAATTCCTGATACCAAGCGCGATGACATTGTTGAACGTGTGAAAAATGCGTGTCTCAATGAAGGCAAACAAGCCTACTGGGTATGTACGCTGATTGATGAATCGGAAGTACTGGAAGCTCAAGCTGCAGCTGATACAGCAGAAGAGCTACAACGCAAACTGCCTGACGTAAAAATTGGTTTAGTCCATGGCCGTATGAAACCCGCCGAGAAACAAGCGGTGATGCGAGAGTTCAAAGAGAACAAGCTGCATCTATTGGTTGCGACAACCGTGATTGAAGTTGGTGTGGATGTTCCGAATTCGAGCTTAATGATCATCGAGAACCCAGAACGTCTTGGCCTAGCGCAACTGCACCAACTGCGTGGCCGTGTCGGCCGAGGTTCGGTCGCAAGTCATTGTGTATTGTTGTATCACTCTCCGCTGTCTAAAACCGCTCAGAAACGCCTAGGTGTGCTACGTGAAAGTAACGATGGCTTTGTGATTGCACAGCGCGACTTAGAAATCCGTGGCCCCGGTGAATTGCTCGGTACCAAACAAACTGGCTTGGCTGATTTCAAGATCGCCGATCTAATTCGTGACCAACGTTTGATACCTGAAGTGCAGCGTATTGCGCGTCATATTCACGATAGCTACCCAGACAATGCTAAGGCGATCATCAACCGTTGGTTGGGTGAACGCGATGTTTACTCTAAGGCGTAGTTAACACTAAGGCATAGTTAACACTGAGACCGTATTCAAACGTAAAAAAGGCTTCCTCAAGGAAGCCTTTTTAGTGTGCGTTACTTTCATCAAGCAAGAGCGAGATTCCCTATTCGCTCGTTCCTCACGATAGGGAATGACGATCAAAGTAAACTTTCATCATCAAAGTCCATGGTTAGCAATTCGTCATCCTCGGAGAGGGAAGAATGACCGAGTCGGGGATCTCTTAACCGTTCCCCGAACCGAACTTATCGTCATCAAACGGACCGATGATAACTAGGGCTTAACCGGGAAACTGATCTGCGCTTTTAAGCCACCTTCACTGCGGTTATTGACCACAACAGCACCTTGATGCTGGCTAACGATACGTTTCACAATTGCTAAGCCCAAGCCCGTTCCTTCGCTACCACGAGCCGTGTCACCACGCGTGAAAGGTTCAAACAGCTTTCCGATCTGGTCTTGTGGAATACCCGGACCGTTATCTTCTACCGTCACCCAAGCAAGCTTGTTATCCGCCGTCATACCAGTTGATACCTTGACCCAACCATTACCGTAACGCAGCGCATTCACCACCAAGTTGCTCACAGCACGCTTCATCGCGATCGGATTACCTAGCGCTGGCTTCATCGATTCTGGAATATCGGTTTCAATCTGAACCTCGTAGCCACCCTCAGAGCTCGATACCTCACGAGCAATATCATCGACAAACACCGCTTGGAATGAATCTCGGTCGACAGGCTTTAGGTAATCCATGAACTGGCTGATGATTTCATTACACTCTTCGGTATCACTGATAATCCCCTCAGCTAAGTAGGCATCCTCTGGTGACATCATCTCAGTCGCTAAGCGAATACGCGTTAACGGAGTACGTAAATCATGGCTGATACCCGCCATCAACAAGGCGCGGTCTTCTTCTAGCTCTTGGATGCCTTTCGACATCTGGTTAAAGGCGCGAGTTACCGAGCGAATCTCTTGTGCACCTTGCACTGGCAGTGGAGGTGGGATATCACCTCGCCCCACTCCTTGCGCGGCTTTCTCTAGCGCAATCAACGGGCGGTTTTGCAATCGGATAAACAGCCAACCACCAGCGACGATCAGCATCGCCATGATCAAACTATTACGAAATAGCGGCGCGAAATCTTCTTCTTGCAGCTCAGATAAAGGAATACGAATCAGAGAGTTGGGCAGCTGATCAATATCCATCCACAGCACATAACTCTCTTTGCCGAGAATCAACCGCACTTCGGTTTCAGAACCCAGCTCTTTGGTCATCTCCTCACTCATCAGGTCGATTGCGACTGCATGGTAGTACTCGCCCGCGGCTTCGCTGTCCTTGGCATGAACGGTTACCCCTAACTGCTCAAGCACACGCTGGCGCAGCGGTGCATCAATTTCGATATCACTGCCTTGGTCCAATACTAAGTTTAACTCGTGTGCCAATATCTTATTAAACTGCTGCAAACTCGGCATCAACGCATAGTTAAACACCGCGTAATAAGAAAAAATTTGGCTAGCGACCAATAGCGTTAAGAAAAGCACTATCGACTGAGTAAAGGAGCTACGTATACGCATGGGGTACCCGAGATGTAGAAAGATAAAGAAAGTGTTATATGACTATAACTCTAAACCATTGTGCTGAATAGAAAACGGGCCATCGCATATTAATGAGATGACCCGTAAGATTCACAGAATCGATAAAGCTACTGTAGAGCTTATTAAGCTGAATTACACAGCTTTGCCATCTGGAACGAATACATAACCCAAGCCCCACACCGTTTGGATGTAGCGAGGTTTGCTTGGATCTTCTTCAACTAGACGACGCAGACGTGAAATCTGAACATCGATAGAACGTTCCATTGCTGAATACTCACGGCCACGAGCCATGTTCATCAGCTTATCGCGAGACATTGGCTCACGAGCATTCGTTACCAAGGACTTAAGAACCGCAAATTCACCCGAAGTAAGCGGCATTGGCTCTTCACCGCGGAACATTTCGCGAGTACCTAAGTTCAAGCGGAACTCACCAAACTCAACCACAGACTCTTCTGTGCTTGGTGCACCCGGTGCTTCAATGACTTGGCGACGCAGTACAGCTTTAATACGAGCAAGCAGTTCACGTGGATTAAATGGTTTTGGCAGGTAATCATCAGCACCCACTTCCAAGCCCACAATGCGATCCACTTCATCACCCTTTGCAGTAAGCATCAGGATTGGTAGCGAGTTGTTTGCGTTTCGTAGACGACGACAGATCGATAGACCATCTTCGCCCGGCAACATTAAATCCAATACCATCAAGTGAAAATTTTCACGGGTTAACAGGCGGTCCATCTGCTCACTGTTTGCCACGCTACGCACTTGAAAGCCCTGCTCTGACAGATAGCGCTCTAACAGTGCACGTAAACGAGCATCGTCATCGACCACTAAAATTTTGTAGTTTTCTTGCATGTAATGGTTCCACCTATTAAAGCTTAAACCTAAGGTTAAGCATTCTTGGTAAATTGTATATTGGTATAAGACATTAAAAATGTAACATTATTGGAGAAAAAGTCGCCTAAATAATTGTTAACGTATGTTGCCTTTCTATATATTCTATCTTAGATCATCATTTCATTAAGTCAGATTTATGAAAACCAAACTTATTACTCGAGAAGGTTATAACAAGCTCAAAGCAGAACATGACCACTTATGGCACGAGAAACGCCCTGAAATTACTAAGATAGTCACTTGGGCGGCAAGCCTTGGAGATCGCTCAGAAAACGCAGATTACACCTTCAATAAGCGTCTACTTCGTCAGATCGATCGCCGAGTGCGTTTTTTAAGAAAGTTCCTACCTGATGTCACGATCGTTGATTACTCGCCACAACAAGAAGGTAAGGTATTTTTCGGTGCTTGGGTCGAAATTGAGAATGATGATGGGGAAATTAAGAAGTTTCGAATTGTCGGCCCAGAAGAGATCTACGGCGATGCTAAAGGCTATATATCTATCGACTCACCAATGGCTAGAGCTCTGCTCAAGAAAGAAGTAGATGACGAGTTTACGGTAAAAACACCAGAAGGCGACAAAGAGTGGTTCATTAACTCAATTTGCTACGCAGACAACGAATAACCAAACCTAATAAACACCTAGCGATGAGCTGAGTGTTCAAGCAAACCCAAACTCCAGATAAAAGAAAACCCCGCAAGGCTTTCGCCTAGCGGGGTTAAGTCTCTATCGCAGCAATCCGGCTACTGTTTATCTCTTCGAGATAAGGTGCTCCCTGCATCTTTCCTTGATAGTGGCTAAATCCTTTAACCAATTTCCTTTTTGTTCATCGCCATCCTAGCGGTGTCCATTCTAGCCTGTCATCCTGACTGGCGAATCTCATCCAGAGATTATCACTTCCTTGCTGACCACTCATCCTAAGTAATCAAATCTTCATCCTGAAGATACCTAGTCCATTAGGCTTTTTCCTGTTCCTGCCAACTCCCTGTCGACAAGTTAAATATTACGGCAAATGGCCGTGTTTCCTAGATAGTCTTAAAAAACATTTCAGGTGAGAAATACGCCCACAAACACACAATCAAATAAAATCAGCAACTTAGTGTAACATCAAGACGATTTCATCGGTCTAAAGCGACTTAGTCTCACATCACTTGTAAGAGATCTCGCACAAAGCGGGTATCAGAAACGGAAATTCGACTTCTGACAGGATAATTACACAGTCATAGCTAGAAAAAGCGTACGCTCACCCCCATGTATTTGTCATGATATTAAATAAGAGATTCATCGGATGAGCCAAGCTATCTGTCGACTGATCGCTGAAGAACTGAATGTCCGTTCTGAGCAAGTCACTGCCGCAGTAAACCTAATTGATGACGGTAACACCGTTCCCTTTATTGCCCGCTACCGTAAAGAAGTTACGGGTGGCTTAGACGATACCCAACTACGTAACCTTGATAGCCGCCTTTCATACCTTCGCGAGCTAGACGATCGTCGCCAAACGATTCTTAAGTCGATTCAAGACCAAGGAAAACTCACGCCAGAACTCGAGCGTGATATCACTCAAGCAGACAGCAAGACTCGCCTAGAAGATTTATACCTACCATACAAACCAAAGCGCCGTACCAAAGGTCAGATCGCGATTGAGGCAGGTTTAGAGCCACTTGCCGATACGTTATGGAATGCACCACAGCACGATCCGGAAACGGAAGCCGCTAACTTCATCAGCAGCGATAAAGGCATTGCCGATACCAAAGCTGCACTCGATGGCGCACGCGCGATCATCATGGAGCGCATTGCGGAAGACGCAAACCTGCTTGAAAAGATTCGCCAACACCTAACACGCAACTCAGAGCTAGTCGCTCGTGTAGTGACAGGTAAAGAGCAAGAAGGCGAGAAGTTCAAAGACTACTTCGAGCACAACGAAACACTCAGCAAAGTGCCGTCTCACCGTGCACTTGCCATGCTGCGTGGCCGCAATGAAGGCTTCCTAACACTGGCGATGAATGCCGATCCTGAGCAAGAAGAAGGCGCTCGTGGTTCTTACTGTGAGAACATTATCTCTGATCACTACGGCATTACTCTGAGCAGTGCTCCTGCGGATGCTTGGCGTAAGCAAGTGATTAGCTGGGCATGGCGCATCAAGGTTTCTATGCACATGGAAACTGAATTGATGGGCGCAATGAAAGAGCGTGCAGAGATCGAAGCGATTGAAGTATTCGCAACCAACCTAAAAGACCTACTCATGGCAGCGCCAGCTGGTCCTCGAGCAACCTTAGGCTTGGACCCAGGTTTACGTACCGGTTCGAAAATCGCTGTCGTGGATTCAACCGGTAAGGTTTTGGCAACAGAAACTATTTACCCTCACCCACCTCAAAAGCAATACGACAAATCGGCACACGTGGTTGAGCAGATGGTTCGTCAATTCAATGTTGATTTGATTGCGATTGGTAACGGTACGGCTTCACGCGAAACCGACAGCTTTGTGGCTGACGTAATTAAACGCGGCAACCTAAAAGCGCAAAAGATCATTGTTAGCGAAGCGGGCGCATCGGTGTATTCCGCGTCTGAACTAGCTGCAAAAGAGTTCCCGAACATGGATGTATCAATTCGTGGTGCGGTGTCTATTGCTCGTCGTCTGCAAGATCCACTGGCAGAGCTAGTGAAGATTGACCCTAAATCGATCGGTGTGGGCCAATACCAACACGATGTGAGCCAAACTATGCTCGCTAAGCGCCTAGATGCGATTGTCGAAGACTGTGTAAACGCGGTTGGTGTTGATGTGAATACCGCTTCGGCTGCGCTACTGACTCGTGTTGCTGGCCTGTCTAGCACCATCGCTCAGAACATCGTGGATTTCCGTGATGAGAATGGTCGCTTCGAAGCACGTACTACGCTAAAGAAAGTCGCTCGCTTAGGGCCAAAAGCCTTTGAACAGTGTGCTGGTTTCCTACGTATTATGGATGGTAAGAACCCGTTAGATGCATCATCGGTTCACCCAGAAGCTTACCCAGTAGTGAAAACCATTGCCGAGAAAAACCACAAAGACATCAAATCTCTGGTAGGTAACACCGACTTCTTACGTGGTTTGCACGCGGTTGATTACACCAATGAAAACTTTGGTGTTCCAACGGTCACCGACATCATCAAGGAGCTGGATAAGCCGGGACGCGACCCTCGCCCTGAGTTCAAGACTGCAACCTTCGCAGATGGCGTAAACAGCGTTTCAGACCTAGAACCAGGCATGATTCTAGAAGGTGTGGTATCGAACGTGGCTAACTTTGGTGCCTTCGTTGATATTGGTGTTCACCAAGATGGCTTAGTTCATATTTCAGCACTCACCGATCGCTTTGTCTCTGACCCACGTGAAGTGGTTAAAGCGGGCGACATCGTGAAAGTGAAGGTGATGGAAGTGGATGTTCAGCGTAAACGTATTGCACTGAGCATGCGTATGAAGGACGAGCCTGGACAAGACAACCGTGCTCAACGTTCAAGTGCACCTCGTACACAAAACCGCTCGAATCAAAACTCGCAAGGTGGCCAACGCCGTCGTGAAGAGCCGCAACAAAACGCTGCAATGGGTGGAGCATTCGCTGCTGCTTTTGCAAAAGCGAAAAAGTAATCCGTTAGCTCATTTGAAAAGCTGATTCGCCTAAAACAAAAAACCTGCATCCCTTAGGGTATGCAGGTTTTTTTATTATGTGTTCAAAAAAGACATCGAAGCTTGGTTGTATTCTTCGTGTTTATACTCAAAATAATTGGAGTTGCAGCTAGGCAACAAGTAAGTTCAGCCCTATGAGCATAGGGGTTCTATGTGATTAGGGTGAACTTACGCAGTTAACAACGCTGCAGCTTCAAGTATGAAGAGTATAATTATAATACGACCAACATCTCTGACGGAGCATGAGGCGCAACAGCATGACCATAATGATACTTTATGACCTTACGTCGTTTCTCCATCTGTCCTTCCTGAATCGCCGCATCTAAAACATGCTTTGGCAGGCGGAAACGCATGGTATAACCTTTGCCTTGATCAGCACTGTATGTTTTCAGTGCCAATAAGCTGAACAGCCGATCAAAAGGGTCTTGTGGCTCTTCTTGGCTAACCGAATTGGCCTCTGACTCGTTCTCCATTTCATAACCTGGATGGTCTGAAGGATCCCAAGCCGACTGCTGCCTTCGTTTATCGTCTGATTTTACCTTACGCTCTGCATTGGTTCTCGCCAATGCTACTGCGGGAGCAACAGGTTCTCGGACTCTATTATCACGCGCAACTTGCTCTGTTTGCACATTAACGGACGGGGCGATTAGTGGCACACTCACTGCAGTTGCAGGTGACACAATCATCGCGAACTCTCCTCAAGAATCGCCCATCAATATTGCCATAACACTGTTGTACCGAGAACGCACAACAGGCATAGCCCAACTTAGCGCAATCAGCTCTGGAGAGAGTTAGGTCTGAGTATCATGCAACACGTTGGTGTTATACCAATCGTAGTAAATAACTGATCATCCTAGCTTGTTAAAATGCTCGATAACGGCGTTAAATTTTTTGATTGTAGAATAACTACTTATCAAAACTACTTGTCAAAAAAAAGCTGCCTTGTTCTCAAGCCTTTTTCCTACGCTATTTTTGAACACTTACTTACTGTGATTGGTATTAGCTTATATATCGACCAAGCCGGATATATATTTAGCAATTATTTTTGTGCGAAGCTGACAAGCTCACTGCAAAAGGCATCCGCTTCGGTCATAAACGGTGCATGCGAAGACTGGGTAAATATGTATTGCTCGGTATGAGGCAAGGCTGTGCCTAAGTCTTTCGCAACCTTGATTGGCACCAATCCATCTAATCGACCATACAAGCGTAGCATTGGTACTGAAATCTCAGGCAGTTGTTCACGCAGATCGACATCCGACAGCATCTTTAATCCTGCCAATAATGAGTCAGGGTTCGGCAACGGGCGAGACAGCACCGCTTGCTTGAGTTGTTTTACATCTTGCCTTGCTGAAGGGCTGCCCATGGCTTGCAATGCCATAAAGCGTTCGATGGTGGTTTGGAAATCTTCAACCAGTTGCTCGGTGAATGCGCTTAATACGTTGGGCTGAATGCCTCGCCATAACACGGGCTCTTTTGCAGCGGCGAATTTGGGAGAACTGGCGACAGTCACCAGCTTGCTCACGTAATCTGAGTGATGGAGAGCCATGTGCGTTGCGACCAAGCCTCCAAGTGACCAACCCACCCAAATCGCTTGCTTTGGTGCTTCGGCCAAAAGCTGCTGAGCAATCTCTTCAAGATCTTGAGCGTGGCAGTGCGCGCTGTGTCCATACCCTGGTAAATCGACAACATGCACTCGAAAATCAGCTTGTAATGCATTAACGGTTTGTTGCCATACCGCACCGTTCATTCCCCAGCCGTGAACCAGTACTAAATCAGGCCCTTGCCCAGAAACATGCCAATATAACGCGTCACTCATTCTCAATATTCCCTACTTTTTCCATCAGCGATAATCCGCGCTTTTCAGTATGGTGAGCAAAAGGAACACCATAACCCAAAAGCATCACGAGCTATGTTATCCGATTGGCTACAAAAACACACACCACGTCTGGTCACACCTCAATGCCACCTGTGCAAACTTGATAAACTGCCCAGAGATACACATCCTCGATGGTGCAATTCTTGTCTCAAACTCTTTGAGCCAGTACCACGCTGCCAACGATGTGGTTTAAAAACACTGCTCACAGTAGAGCAGTGCGGACAGTGCTTATCTCAACCTCCACCTTGGCATCGCCTCTACTGTGTCGGCGATTACACCTTCCCTACAGCAGGTTACATTCAGCAAATGAAGTACGCTGATAAGTTTTGGTTTGCACGTGATCTATCTAAGCTATTGGCATCACGTATCGAATATCCTGCTCCGCTGATCACCAGCGTGCCGCTGCATTGGCGTCGATATACTCATCGCGGCTTTAATCAAAGTAAGCTGCTAGCCGACTACACGGCTCAAGAGCTTGGCGTTGAAAGTGATGTGCTCTTTCGTCGAATTCGCTCAACGGCTTCCCAGCAGGGGCTGACTAAATCCGCACGATTACACAATCTAAAGAGCGCTTTTGCGCTGCGAAAACAAGACGTTCAAGGAACTATCCCCTCTCACGTCGCGATAATTGATGATGTTGTAACCACCGGCAGTACTGTGTATCAATTATGCCAATTACTACTTGAAGTGGACGTTAAAAGGATTGATATTTACTGCATCTGCCGCACTCCTGAGCCCTCTGGATAAAAGCTGTGAATCACTACTTGTACAGCAATCCAACAAAAAAGGGCTGAATTACAAATCTGACAGGAGTAGAATGGCGCTAATAACCTACAAATCTACTCAGGTATTCGTCGTGTCAAATATTACTATTACAGAAACAGCTCAAACTCATTTTGCCAATCTGCTGTCACAGCAGCCTGAAGGTACAAACATTCGTGTGTTCGTGGTAAACCCGGGTACACAAAACGCAGAGTGTGGTGTTTCTTACTGCCCAACAGATGCTATCGAAGCCTCTGACACAGAGCTTAAATTCGAAGCTTTCTCTGCATACGTAGATGAGCTAAGCCTACCGTTCCTAGATGAAGCTGAAATTGACTTCGTTACTGACAAAATGGGCTCTCAGCTAACGCTTAAAGCACCAAACGCTAAGATGCGTAAAGTCGCAGACGATGCACCACTTCTAGAACGTGTTGAATACGCAATTCAAACACAAGTTAACCCACAACTTGCTGGTCACGGCGGTCACGTTAGCTTGGTAGAAATCACTGAAGACGGCGCAGCTATTGTAGCATTCGGTGGTGGTTGTAACGGTTGTTCTATGGTTGATGTAACGCTAAAAGAAGGCATCGAGAAAGAACTTCTTCAACAGTTTGAAGGTGAACTGACTGCTGTTCGTGATGCAACTGAGCACGATCGTGGTGAGCACTCTTACTACTAATCACTGATTTAGTGTTAGTTGTTATTTGAAAGGTTGATGCGCAAGCATCAACCTTTTTTGTTATGTGGATAAGCAAGTTAGGACTATCGCGTTCTCTCTATACTCTTTTGCTATACAACCATATTTTCACCTCGTTACCATCTTGAGTAAGGTATTCAAGTGATCGTAATCGATTCCTGCTTCAATAATTTTCGGATATGAAAACTCGGATCTAGGAACTCAAGGTCATTTCCCCTATATTAGAATGACTTTATAAGAAAGAATTCCAATGAGCTAAGGAGCGAGCGCAATGACGAAAAGGACCAAGCCAGAGATTTTGGCTAAACAAACTGTCGCTCAATCAAGACTATTCTCTATCGAGTCTCTCGACTTACGCTTTTCAAACGGCGAAGAGCGCACTTACGAACGCATGAAGCCCAGCGGGCGCAACGCAGTGATGATGGTTCCTATTACTGAGCAAGGCGATATTCTATTAGTACGTGAATATGCAGCGGGAACTGAACGCTACGAACTTGGCTTTCCAAAAGGGCTGATTGATCCAGGTGAGCAGCCAAACGAAGCCGCCGTTCGCGAACTCAAAGAAGAGATAGGCTTCGGTGCCAACAAGCTTACTCCGCTGAAGGAAGTGATCCTTGCACCCTCTTACTTCTCTAGCAAAATGACGCTGTTTATTGCAGAAGACCTCTACCCAGAAAAGCTAGAAGGTGATGAGCCAGAGCCTCTCGATATTGTGCGCTGGCCACTTGCTCAAGCCGAAGAACTGTTAACACATCTCGATTTCTGTGAGGCTCGGAGTATTACAGCCCTGCTTTTAAGCCTTCGTGTATTAAACAATAACTAGAACATTCAGGCTCGCTCTAAGAGTAAGAGAACATTTATGCCAATAACAAAAGATTTGTCTCACCTCCTACCCTCTGTCATTGAGATTGCTCGCTCTGCTGGTCAACTCATCTTAGAGATCTACGAGAAAAAGGATTACGAAGAGTTCATTAAGAGTGATGACACTCCAGTAACCAGTGCCGATCTTGCAGCACATAAGCTGATATTAAAAAAACTCAGTGAATTGACGCCTGATATTCCCGTATTATCCGAAGAAGACGCCGACATCAGCCTAGAGCAACGCTCTCAATGGGATCGCTACTGGTTAGTTGACCCACTGGACGGCACCCAGGAGTTCATCGCACGAAGTGGTGATTTCGCGACAATTATCGCCCTAATCGAGCATAACAAGCCAGTGATGGGCGTGGTATACGCACCCGTTTCAGGTGTGAGCTATTACGCTTACAGTGGCAAAGGCGCTTGGAAGATCCCAGACCTTAATGACAGCGTGAAAATCAAAACGCATCGTCACGAGCTGCCAAACCAGTCAATCGCCATGGCGATCAGCCGTCGCCAGGACATCAATCGCGTCACTAGCCGTATGAGCTCAGCATGGAATTATGATTTGGTTCCTCTAGGCTCAGCAGCGCTTAAGGCATGTTTAGTCGCAGAAGGGGTTGTGGATTGTTATCTGCGCCTTGGACCAACCGGAGAATGGGATACAGCCGCAACGCAGTGCATTGTTGAAGAAGCTGGCGGACGTATCTTAAGTACTCAGCTAGAGCCGCTTTCGTACAATGAAAGAGAAACGCTAGAAAACCCGAACTTCATTGTACTCGGTGATGCAGATTTACCGTGGGTAGAAATTTTGCAAGGCAAAGACTAGGCGAGTTTGCTCCCTTTAACGTAAGCGTCTTTAAATCGACACATTCAATCATCGAAACGAACGTCGTAACCTTT
>NZ_JBGOOD010000057.1:0-30452 GCF_041439475.1 Vibrio sp. 1S139 | reverse complement strand
CCGGAAAGCCTAAGAAAGTCGCAATAATCGCGTGTGTTCGAAAGATGGTTGTGACACTTAACTCTATGCTCAGAGATGGCGCCATGTGGGATGAAAACACAGCCAAAAATTAATCATTGACGCCATAGTCGTTTGTTAGCCCCATGTTATATGATTTTTAGTCACATCCTTATAACCTTTATCCAAGTGGATCTTATTCAAAATCTTCTTGTTACTGATTAAGTAATCAAGAATTTCTTGAATACGTTCACTTCTTGCATTAGCTTTGAAAATTTTAAGAACTGCTTCCATGTGATCTTGGCAAAATCTATTATCAAGATGAACTCTAACGTCATTTGAATGTATTGAAACTATCGCCTGTATAATATTATCGTCACCTAAAAGTGAAAAGAACTTATCATATAATGGTCGACCACTTGGAGAAACTCCGGTGTTATATGAAATACCCTTACCGATTCGGCAAATTAAAATCACTTTTAATATCTTACCCAAACGTTCAGTAGGAATATCACTTTCAGTGTCAAAGTAAGATAGAACCTTTCTCATGTGTGGAGGTTCATTATAGAAATTATCCCAACTATATCTAGCCTCAAGCAAATCATCAACGTGACCATCAAGAGATATTATACGAGACTCTAATGATTGATAACGATTACCATTACAAAAAGTGAAAAACTCTATACCAAACTTATGCTTATCTTCATGAAGGTTGTTCTTATAACCATCAAGAGTAACTCCCAGTTTATATTTAACACTTTCTGAACTTTTATCCCAAATATGTGGAGCAAACAATGCAATATTTTTGCGAACAATATTACTTGTTTTTTCAGTATTATAAATTCCGAAAATACTATTTAGTAAGTTATCTGTGTTTTGTAAGGACAGGTCTGCCAATGGCTTTTCCATACTTTTCATCGTCGAATCATCAAGTACAGATTTTGATACTTTTAAGTTATCTATAAATGATTTTATTTGAATTGCTGATTCTGATGGTTTGTCATTCAATATGTCTTTCACACACGTTTGAAGCCAGCCAAGCAATTCAAAACCATTAATTGAGTAAGTATTAGGATGTGAAGCTCCTATATCATTCCTCATAGTTAGAATATGATGAAGTTTTGTATAAACGATATCAGAGATCAATTCTAGCTTTCTACATGTGTTAATTAACGTGTTGTCTTTTATACCCGATAAATCTTCTTCTGTTGAATAAAACTCTCGACGATTACCACCAACGGCAGCGTCAAAAAACATATCTAGCCCATAGACAATTGCTTTGTGACGTAGATTTATTACAACCTCGTTCCAAACGTAATTTAGCGACGCATCAAATAAACCGATTGCAGCTCCTGCAACGAACTTAGACAGATATCTAGCTTCTCTTCTAACTTCTGGTGGCAATGAGGCTATAAATGAGGGTAGGTTTTGTTCTATTACTTGTCGTTCGGTTAGCTCAGCAATTATGTTCTCGGTAGGTAAGCCAAGCTGACCTAAGTATTCCTCAAACCGAGTCGTATCAGCACTCAGTAATGCTGTCCCTTTTCCTGCAACAATATCTGTGTTCATTTTTCCCTCAATATAAAATAGTGGGGCTAACGCCTTGCTAAGCGGAAAGTAATTGTTGGCTATAATCACGAAGCGATGGCCAACTGTTATTTTTCCGTTTAAGCAACTTGTTAGCAATTGATATCAAACGTAAGGTTATCCATTAAAATATATGAATCTTTATCATCCAGCTTTTCATTTGTTCGAGTTTTTCGACCCAAATATACAAAATCCATTAAATTATTAAACTTAGATATTTCATCGGTTTCCCCTTCGACAATTCCTTTTTCTTTATAAAGTTCAATAGCGCTTTCGAAATCGTCGTATAACCGACCTTTTTCTTGGATGGTTTTAGCCACAATTTTAACTCTCTTCATGCACAAATCGAACATATTGGGAGCTTGGCTGATAATAATATTAGCGGTGCTTTCGCCTATTTTATCTTTTAAATCCTGAGCAGCTTCAGTTGTAACAGAAGTCATATTAGTTAATTTATACTTTCGATCTTCTAACCATGTAATAGCTTGAGTCTCATCGTATGCCTTTAATGTTGCGAGTGACAATTTATCAATGATAGATACATTTTCTGTGTCACCATCATATATTTCAGAAAGAACAATATATCTAATGATTGGAGGCAAAATTGAGAATGAAGATTGAATGTCTTCATTTATACCGAACCTATATTTATTAAAATAATCAATAAATAGGTAGGCATACAGGTTAAATAAATGCTCAATTGTTTTTTCGACTTCTTCAGCCGTTACTCTTTCTAAGCTTTGGGTATGAGTACATTTATTACCTATATTGGTAATCTCTTTCAAAGCTTCCAATAATAAAGGATTGTTATTACTCTTTTCTTTTATTTTATCTAATATTTGTTTATTACCTAGAGTCAGATAATCTTCGTTTGAAAGATCCAAAATTTTTCTTACTATTACTTCTGCATACTGTCTTATTGTGGATATAGTGCCCCTAAATGAACGAGCCTCGAGATAGAAGGCATCGTTCAATAGATCCTCAACTAAAGTAGTAAATGCTTGGTTGTTAAATCCTGTCATGTCATTCCTTGGTATGAAGCTACGAAAGTAATTTAGATTGCTAACAGCTATTAGACAGAGAAATTCTGAATTTAAATACAGAGTTCTTCTGTCTAGTTTCTTATGTAGCCTATCTTAAACGACTGACTCTCTTCATAACAATGACTTATCTTTCTTAGTTTGTGATTGAACATGAAAATGTAGATGTTTTCCTATCTAACGAGACTAAGTGTTAAAAAAGGTGAGATCTGTACTTAGTGGTATTGTTAAAACAAGTTTACTATTGATAATAAAGACAATATTTCCACTTCCAAAAACCGGCTTATTTACTCATTTGTAGTTAAGGTAAAAACAGAGAAATATCGAAATTAACTTAGAGAAATTCATTCTATAAATTAAAACAAAGCGGGTTTTAATAACTCTCGCCCCTTCATACGCTTACGATAAATAATAAAATTAGATTTTATAAAAACAATTTGATCAATAAGAACTTTTGTAAACTTTGAATTACATACTCTAAAAATAATTCTTCCTGATAAACTTGTCATAATTCCAAATGCTCTTCCAATCTTGATTCGCAACACATGGCACAGATGTGTTGCATATAGACTTCCTATAAAGCCGTTGGGAAGAAGGAGTTTATATTAAAATCAGGAATGAAAAATGAACCAACAACGTCAACTAAGCTGGAAAATAGCAGCTATTCTAGGTACATCTTTTGGCTTTAATGCGCACGCTGCAGAAATGGTCAGAGTCGATAATGATGCATTACTACAACAAAGCCTCGTCGCTCAGTCGAAGAGTGTTGCTCCACTTGAATTAGGTTTTTCTGAAGTTAAACGGGTGGTATTGCCCAATGGAAAAACCAAAGTCCGCTATCAACAAACTCACCTAGGTTTACCCGTCTTTGATACCTCCGTTGTCGCCACCCTTTCCAAGAACCAACCCACTCAGGTGTTCGGCTCCATGGCACAGGGGATCAGTGGTGACCTATCCAGCATCGCGCCAAAACTGAATCGAAAACAAGCGATTGAAGCTGCGATATCCTCTCACCGCACGTTTACTGTCGGCAAAAAGTCGATTGAAAACAAAAACGCGAAACTGATGGTGAGACTGGACGAGAATCAAGTCGCCCAAGTGGTGTATCTGGTCGATTTCTTTATCGCGTCCTCAATGCCGGAGCGTCCTTTCTACTTTATTGATGCTACGACTGGCGATGTGCTCCAAAAATGGAATGGACTAAACCACGCTAAAGCATTAGGTACTGGCCCAGGTGGCAACCTCAAAACCAATCGATATGAATATGGCAGTGACTTCCCTAGCTTTCCCATCGACAAGACAGGCACAACTTGTACGTTAGAAAACGAATCGGTTAAGACAGTCGATTTGAGGAACGGAACCTCTGACAGCGCAGCCTACAGCTACAACTGTGCCGACGGAACCAACTACACCGATCATAAATACATCAACGGGGCTTACTCGCCTCTTAACGATGCGCACTATTTTGGTAATGTCGTATTCGATATGTACAAAGAGTGGATGAACACGTCGCCTTTAACTTTCCAGCTGACGATGCGCGTTCATTACGGTACCGATTATGAAAACGCCTTTTGGAATGGCTCATCCATGACATTTGGGGATGGCAAAAACACCTTTTACCCATTGGTCGATATCAACGTGAGTGCTCACGAGGTTAGCCACGGGTTCACCGAGCAAAACTCCGGCCTTGTGTACCAAAACATGTCGGGCGGTATCAATGAAGCCTTCTCCGATATTGCGGGCGAAGCGGCTGAATACTACTTACGTGGCAGTGTGGATTGGGTGGTCGGAAGCGATATATTCAAATCAGAAGGCGGCTTACGTTACTTCGATCAACCTTCAAAAGATGGTCGCTCGATTGATCACGCCTCTCAATACTACGATGGTTTGAACGTTCACTTATCTAGCGGTGTTTACAACCGCGCCTTTTACCTTTTAGCGAACAAATCGGGTTGGAATGTACGTAAGGGTTTTGAGATATTCACGGTTGCCAACCAGTTGTATTGGACGGCAAACAGTACCTTTGACGCTGGAGCTTGTGGCGTAGCGAAAGCCGCAGCAGACATGGGCTATGTGGTTGCCGATGTTGAAGATGCTTTTAACACAGTAGGCGTGAATGCAAGTTGTGGTGTAACGCCGCCAACTGGTAATGTGCTGACGAAAGGCACACCAATTACGAACCTAAGCGGGAATCAATCTTCAGAGAGCTTCTACACGTTCACTGTTGATTCTGCATCCAGCGTGACGGTTTCAATGTCTGGTGGTTCAGGCGATGCCGATCTTTACGTGAAATCAGGCAGCAAGCCAACGACATCGAGTTACGATTGTCGCCCTTATCGCGCTGGAAACAATGAGCAGTGCAGTGTGAGCGCTCAACCGGGTGTCACCTATCATGTGTTACTGCGCGGATACTCAAACTACTCTGGCCTAACGTTACGTTTAGATTGAGTTAGAGCGAGCCTCTCAAACAAGTTGTAAATCGAGAACTAGCGGTTGACCGCGAAATAAAAACCTACTCACTTTGAGTAGGTTTTTTTATGACACACCCTAGTAGTTAATAATATTGTAAGTTATTTACTGATACGTTTATTAATTTATAAATATCAAGGTTACTTAGGCATTGTTTTATAAAAACAGTTTAAATTGAGATCCTGTGCTGCACAACGAAACAAAAATAACTGACTAACTTTTGAACACATTCACGTTACTGATAGGTTAATCCTTATAGGGCAAATGCTCTATTAATGATAAAAACTAAAATAAGGATTATTTATGAGACCATCTTTTCCTATCAGTATGGTGCTTGCAACGACAGTGGTTGGCTTCCAGTCTTATGCGCAAAATATTGAGACAACTGATTCATTAGGTATTGCAGAAAGTAGCGCAGCGCAAAAGCAATCTCTGGCGTTACAAATCAGCGAGCGTTATTCCGATCTTGAGCTCTCCTTAAAAGCTCAGATCTCAGAAAAGAACTTATCCGCGCCTGTAGATAAATTGAGCTCTACTCAGCCCTACTCTGCATTTTCAAGCAGGATGCAGAAAGCGGATCTTGGTTATCGCAAGATGAAAGGGATCAACGACTTCAGCGACTCTGTGTTAGAGGTTCGCATGGCTGATGAAGCGATGATCGAAGCTTGGAAGAATGGTGAAAACCCGCTGTTTGCATTTGAACCATCAGGCGATGATTCGAATTGGCAATACATTGAAGCGTATGACGTGTACGGACAGGTTCATGAACTAGACGTGTACCAAATGCCAGACGTCCCAGTGTTTGTGGTTGATAGTAACGGTGCTGAAGAGCTCAAAGCAGGCCTAATGGCGATGCAGGCAGAGATGCAAAACCTGGGTACTACAACGCAAATAAATGCCGTTAGCGATACCAATACCGACGAGAGTAAACCTCAAAAATCGTCTTTGATGAACAGGGCACGTCGCTCGATGGCCTTGTCGGAACCTGAGCCGTTGAATACCACACAATTAACCAAAATCCGTTTAGCCGTCGACCAAGAACCTTGGATCTCTGGTAAAGCGGAAATCTACGCTATCGTGACGGGTGTCGATTCAAGTCGTTTAGAGCCCCAGATCGACCTCGTTGAGATGCCTTATCTGGACTACGACAAACAAACGTACTACCCGAACCAGACCGTCATCTTCTGGCCTCGCTACCGTTGGGGCGCTGCAGACATGATCTTAATGGAACACGATGATGGCACAGACTACAAAGCGCTAGCAAAACTCTTAGTTCAAGCCGCAGAAGAGATACTGAAGATGATTCCTGATCCAGAAGTTCAAGGTTATGCGATCATCCCTCAGATCACAGGCAAGATTATCGACGTGATTCCTGATGGCGTATTAGTGAATGATGATGACTTCGTGGATGTGTACTACACCTTAATGCAGAACACGCCTTATGTAGACCGTCCGGGCGCAGGCGGAAATGCTGTCGCATCGTTTGCACCAGTCACGATTTCGCCAACAGAGTAAGTCGTTTCTTATTTAGTTAGGGCTTAATCTCTAGGCCCTAACTCTTCATTATCGAAGGTAAGTCAAACACAAGAGACCTACTCAGAACCTAATTACAGGGAGTAATCAAACACAATGATGTCTTCTAAAAGCGGACGAAACACATCTTTCAGCGCATCATGCTCAGGGTGCGGAAGGTAATTCTGGCGGCCTTCTTCATCGGCGAACGTCATTAACACCGAGTGGGTATAACCTTGATTCTTGTTTTCAGGGCTGTCATTTAATCCCCATTCTACTGAAGTGACCCCTTCAACCTTGTTTGGCATCGCTTCAAACAGCATCTTTAGTTTTTGAACCTCTGAAGCCTCAGCGTTTTCTTTAAACTTAATCAGTAGAATATGACGAATCATTCCCGTTTCTTTTTGAGTCATTCCTTGTCCTTTCGAGTCGTTCGCTTACTGGTTTGTAATGCTTAACCAACACCTAATAGCGATCTAAATTTGAGAACAACAAAATGCCACACGTTACACAACATGCCAAGGCTAGATCGCTAGAGTTTATAAAATACTCCACAACCCAATAACGAAAAATGCTGCACCCGAGGGCGCAGCATTTCTCATGACAATGGTAAGCACATCTTTAACGTTAATCACGACGACCTGTAAGCTGGATCGTTTGGTCTTGATCTACGTTCTTTTGGAATTGGATTCCGCCGTTAGACGCTTCATTTCTTCCTTCCAGTGTTAAGTCAGATTCAACACGCTCAGCCTTTACTTGATTACCTTCGCTTCTTGTCATGTCGATAGTCCCTGTATACGTACCGTCGGCAGCAAAAGCCGTGTTCATTGAAAGAGCCATTAAGCCTAGTGCGATTAACTTGTTCATACATCACCTCGTTGTATTTCTAATTCTTTGTTCGTTTGGTATCTGTGTTTTTGTTGGAGTAACTTTAACAATCGAACATGAACCATAGATGTGAGCTATGTGATGAGCTGCCGCCGCTCGCAAAAAGACGCACCTTTGAATCAGTGGTTATTCCAAATGTTGAAGTCTACCCTGAAAAACAAACAAGCGTAGTTCAACATCTAAAGGCCTAAATGATTAACGGGTTAAGAGCTTAAAAGCGTAAAAGCTTCACTGCTTAACTGCTTAACTGCTTAACGACATAACTCCCCTATCATCCAAAAAAAGAAAAGGCTCCCGAGGGAGCCTTTGATTAGGGTTCTAGTGACTATTCGCTTATGTTTTTATTTTAAAATGCTTCTTCGAGCGTTTGTTCGTTCTTTTTTTCTGTTTGTTTCTCGCTGGTCTCTACCTCTTTCAAGCGCGCAGTGAAGTGTCTTAACACCGGCGGCTCGTAGGTAAAATCGAGCCCTTTCACTTGTCCTGCATTCTCTTTCACTTTTTCGAATGCTTCGATAATGAAGTCCATGTGTGTTTGTGTGTAGGTCGCGCGAGGAATGGTAAGGCGCAACAACTCAGCAGGACATGGGTGTTGTTCACCTGTTGCTGGGTCGC
This sequence comes from Vibrio sp. 1S139, assembly GCF_041439475.1. Taxonomy (NCBI): domain Bacteria; kingdom Pseudomonadati; phylum Pseudomonadota; class Gammaproteobacteria; order Vibrionales; family Vibrionaceae; genus Vibrio; species Vibrio sp. 1S139. Next base: position 22,347 of record NZ_JBGOOD010000057.1, on the reverse strand, counting down.
GTCCTTGCAGCAAAGACCCAATCTCAACCGCTCTGATACCCGCGACTTTATAGAGTTCGCACGCCAAAGCATGTGCGGGAAACTGACCAGCCGGGATATGAGGCAGCAATTTACCCGCATCGACAAACGCAGCATGACCGCCTGCTTGCTGGCACACGATGCCCATCGCTTCTAAGCCATCAACAAGGTATTGAACCTGGCCAATACGGTACTCTAACCAATCTTGGCGCATGCCGTCATAAAGGCCAACCGCAAGACGCTCCATCGCGCCACCTTCTAAGCCACCATAGGTTGGGAAGCCCTCTTGCACCACACACAAGGTTCGACACTCTGTGTACACATCCATGAAAGCGTCGTCTTTAAAGCACAACAAGCCGCCCATTTGTACCATGGCATCTTTCTTGGCAGACATAGCTAAACCATCCGCGTATTTGTAAGACTCACGCGTGATCTGTTCGATTGTCCAATCCTGATAACCCGCTTCACGTTGTTGAATGAAGTAGGCATTTTCTGCGTAGCGTGCCGAGTCCATGATCACAGGAATATCGTACTTCTGAGCGATTTCATACACGGCTTTTAGATTGGCGATAGACACTGGCTGTCCACCAGCAGAGTTACAAGTAATGGTGCTCACAATGTAGGGAACATTGGCTGCGCCCGCTTCTAAGATCGCTTCTTCCAGCTTCACCACATCGAAGTTGCCTTTGAAATCCGCGTTCACTGAGGTATCGAACGCTTCTTTGGTATAAACGTTCTTCGCCACACAGCAATTCACTTGAGTGTGGCCTTGTGTTGTATCGAAGAAGTAGTTCGACAAGGCGACCATTTTGCTGCGATCGAGCCCTTTCTCCATTTCACGCTTCTTAATAAGAACCGGAATGTAGATCTGCTCTGCACCGCGTCCTTGGTGTGTTGGAATCGTCAACTCGTAACCGAAGATATCCTTAACCGCATTCGACAATGCGTAGTAACTGCGACTACCACTGTACGCTTCATCCCCCATTAACATCGCGGCTTGCATACGTTGGGTGATAGATCCGGTTCCGCTGTCTGTCAGTAAGTCGATAAACACATCATCACTATCCAGTAAGAATGGGTTCATGCCCGCTTCAACAATGGCTTGCTCACGATATGCAGAGGTTGTTCTTTTTACTGGTTCTACAACACGAATACGAAACGGTTCTGGTAGATGTTTGAAGTTTTCCATAATAGTACCTTTCTATACATTCCGATCAGGTCGAAATCTATTTTCTTTAGATGTCACGAATCCTCACCATTAATTTAATAGTTCCGCATAAAGATAGACGGAAATTAACAATGAAAATAAACAAGTTAAATAATTAGTTATTAATCGAACCTAAACAGAGGCTGAGATAATTAGCGAGAACGACAAAACAACGAATATTCTGCACGAAATAATAAGTGCGACATTCATGCGTTCAAAGGTTATCAAAGCTGCTAATAGGTAAACAAAGCACGCTGCTTTGCTGGCGCGTGACGCCTAGAGGGCACTACTCTGAAGAAAGGCGGAACGAGAGCTGGTGATCTAAGGTATACCAAGCTAACAAGGTTAGCCATGTTGTTGATTGCCATTTCAGATACATGTTCACAATATATCCCTACGTTGAAATCAAGATGATCCGAAATTTAAATATAGTGCAATTGTTTTATAAATACAGCTTAGAAAAGTATAAATGTGATCAACATTTAGAATGATAATTAAATACGATAGCATGTTATATAAACTGTGAATCACAGCCGTTTATATACTATTAAACTAGTTCAGCGAGTTACTTAATAATATCGGATCTCTTTTAAACTCAATACATCTCTAATAAGGGGCGAAGATGGCTGTTTTCTAAAAAGCTGTCTTCTAGAGAGCTACTGAGCTTAAAAAGCCAAACTCTAAAACTCGCCGATCTAAAAAAGATAAGCTCTGATGAGGCTCAAACCTCACCAGAACTGTATTCGCAATGAATAACTTACTTTTTCTTCACGACTTGCTTGATGGCCATTTCAGCCAGTTTTGGCGTCGCTGCTTTCAATGCACTGGGGGCAACCTTCTTACCCGCCTTGACCGCTTTATTCAGTTGGCCTTTAACCGACGTCCCTCTTTTCATGGCTTCTAAACGTTGGCGATTTCTCTGAACGTTATTTGCGTCAGCGATACGCTCGATCAACGTCTGCCTTAAAGTATCTAAACCAAACTGTACCTTTTCTGGCGCAATCGCCAGCGGTAACACGATATCGGTTTGCAGCAATATATGATTGTATTCGAGCGCTTGAGCAATGATCTTTGCTTTGGTCGATGTTGGATTCTCTAAGTCATACGGTGGTTGCCAATCGTCTACAGGCTTTAATCGGTCTACCTGATTCACAACCGACACCACAATCGGCTTCTTGCGTGAGATGTTCTTAGGATCGTCATAGAAAGCATCAAATCTATCTTTCAATTGCTTATCCAAATCACGCGCAGATTGATTGGCTTTAAGCACCCATAACACCACATCGGCTTGGATCATCTCTTTCAGCATTAAGGCTTCGGTTTTAGGATTGCCATCAAGCCCTTGAAGATCAACCACGCGAACATCATTGTCGTCGACAAACGCGTTGTATACCGTTGAAGTGTCGGTTGATGGCAGTACATCCACTTCAGCTACCAACTCTTGCTTAAGCGCATTGATAAGCGAAGATTTACCAGAACTGGTTTGCCCCACCAGCACGATTCGCACAGGCTCTAACTCTGGAGCAAAGCGTCGTTCGTCGAGTTCAGATACATCGGACGCTTTCAATGCTTCATCTTCAATGCTGAAACGTCCGCTATAGAGGTCAATCGCGACCGCCGCAACTTCATCTAATAAGGCTTGTTTGGCGGCGTATTGCATGTCATCAACCACACCTCTTGTCATTGAAGATGTCGCTTGCTCTCTACCTAAATCAGAAACAACTTTTAGCGGGTTTAAATAGAGGTTTTTGAGGTGATTCCCCCAAATAGCGGCCTTAACGATCTTCTGCCCTAGCTCGCCATATTTATCATAGGCTTCGTAGCCCGCCTTAATGTAAGAAACCTTGAGATACTCAATGCCCGGTATATGCTCTCGCACTACCAGTTTGTAGCGTCGGCTTACCTCTTCGAACAGCTTTAGCCCTTCAGGAATCGAGAAATCGAGCGATTTCTTATCAAACTTTTTCGCCACAAACTCAAGTACTTCTAAACCGGTTTGGTCTAGGTTGCCCCACTCTATGTCGACCATTAATTGTTGGCGTACATGGTGTTTTGAATCATTCCAGATCGACAGTTCTTTTTGAGACCAATCAGTCGACGCCTTAACCAAGGCATCGTTGATATCAGCTTTGCTATGCTGTGAATCAGATTCAGAAGCATCTTCGCCAAGGCCGTCGCTCTCTTTATTTGAGAAGGGCTCCGTACTTGAAGATCGGCGTGAAGAGCGGCTTGAAGAATCGCGTGAAGAACGACTAGAAATGAACAAGGGAATGGTGAATACCAAGGTACTCACGGCAATGGCAATCGACATTTCGAGTAGATAACCGTATTTGATCGCCAAGAAGACACCAAAACCCATCATGATAATGCTTGGGAAGATCGCCGAAATCAGGGCAATGCCCCAGCGTCCGCTCGATAGCACCGCCAGTAATCGAAATAGGTTTCTAATTTTCTTCATAACCCGACGCCGCCTTTCCTTTTTTCAGAGATTCTTTGTAGATCTTCTGCATCTCTTGTTCAGACACTTCTTCGCCTTTGTTCTTATGATAGAAGTAAAAACAAGCCGCGCGACCTAAACCATAAGAGGTGCCGAAACTCATTGCCGCTGCAGCCACCGCACCTACCGTTTGACCATAAACTGGAATCAGCTTTATCAACTGTCGAGTGCCCAACTTCATTCCGTATTGCAACGCAAAGCTACTTCCCAGAGTGCCTATCAACTCACTGAAGACTCTCTTGTTCCACTCGACACCATATTGATTCGCCAAGCTATGAAGCATTTTCGCTTGAATCGCAGGTACCGACACCAACCCAACACCCGGAATCAGGTCGCTCGCTGCCGCACTTCCCGCATACCAAAGCACTTCGTTTTCTACTTGATCAAAGTTGGCTTCTTCCTGTGTGGAGTGCTCTTTGTCTTGCACCATCATTCCGATCACCGGAAGAATACTGGTCAGCTTTTCTAACAAGATGTCATAGTTGTAAATTGAACCACTGTTATTGCTCGAGTCATCCGTTTCGAAATCGACCGCTACCGATTCAAACTCTTTACCCCAAGCCTTCTCTACTTGGTTGGTGTTGAACTGAATTTGCCTTGCTCGATCTGGTTCACTGGAAGACAACACCGCCGTATGAACCAGCAACAAGTGTTTAATCTTCTTCTGTTTCTTAATCTGTTTTAGAGCCGTAAGCACAGCGGATTGTTCAGGTTCGTCGGCTTTCATTACAACGACTAACGCATTACCTGCCTGACCAATCTCTTCCAAATCCTCTTTCGCATCGTAATTCGCTTCGCTGAGTCCTCTGGTATCAAGAAACCTCATCACGGGTTTGTCTTGCGGAAACTCATACGACATCGCCGTCATGGAACAAGGCGCAAAACCATTGCCCACTTCTACAGAAGAGTCGCCCGTGACCGCTTGAATAAACGATGACTTGCCCGCCCCCGTTTTGCCCAACAGCCACAATGTAGGAAGATGCTTGCGCTGATATTCATGAGCCTGAGTCAAGTCTGGGTTCTTGCTCGGATTAATGAAGTCTTTTATTTGATCAAACATGTTTAGAGTAACGCTCACTTGATGTTGAGATTCGAGTTGATGACAAAGCAATACTGACTTATATAATCACAAATCATATTAAACTTATGTTTGTTCAGTCGCACAGGTTTACAATGCCTAAACGCTTGTTTTTATTTGCGCGCTCATTTTTATAGACGCTTTTTTATACGTACGTGTATCATCGTATTGATTCGGGTACCTAACGAACATCAACAAACACAGAGAGCTCAAAGAGAAGTATGGAACAAATTTATTTAGCTGGCGGCTGCTTGTGGGGTGTACAAGAATTTATTAAGTACGTTCCTGGTGTTATCAGCACAGAAGCAGGCCGTGCTAATGGAAGCGCCCAGCCAACAGAGAACAAAACGACACAAAGCGACGGCACACAAAGCGATTACAATGGCTACGCGGAGTGCGTACAAATTGAATTTGATCCAAACATCACGTCAGTCACGATTTTGATGGAACACTTGTTTGAGATTATCGACCCTTACAGCTTGAATAAACAAGGTGTCGATGTCGGAGAGAAATACCGCACAGGTGTATACAGCACTAATGCAGAACACTTAACCGAAGCTAAGCACTATATTTCTTCAAGAGATGATGCCGACCGTATCGCTGTTGAGGTGTTGCCGTTGACCAATTATGTTGCCAGCGACGACATCCACCAGCATCACTTAAGTCACTTCCCTGAAGATCACCACTTATGTCATATCCCTTGGGATCTACTGCATAAGTATAAATCACAGTAGTCTCGACGTAAGATTGAGATGATCACGACCTAAGATCGATAAAGCCTCAACAGACATTATCTGTTGAGGCTTTTTAAGTGTTATGGTCAGGACAGCTATCGTGAATTGATTTGGTAGCTCAAGCCATTAACCTTTAGCCATTAGCCATTAACTAATAAATTACTTAGTCGTATTCTCAAGCACGTAGTCTGGACCCGCTGTTTCAGCTGTCACAACCGCAAGTTTAGACACGTCTGCGCCTTCACCTTGGTAAGCGTTAATGCCATTTTCTACAACGACTTTTGGTAGCTCAACCGAGTAGCCTTCGATCAGTTCAGAATCCGTTACTTGACCTACGTAAGTTTCGTCTGTGTAGGTTGCGCCAACTAATGGGAAGTCTTGCGTTGCACGTACACTTACAAACTCAGGTGACTGCGAGTTATCAACCACGTTGTGTTTGAACGCCACATCAACGCCCGCATAAATGCCTTCCACTTCTGCGTTGTCAAACAAACTTACACGGTGGCTTTGGTTGCCGTAAACAATACCCCACTCAGTATCAACTAGCGAGTTGTTCTCGATCGTGATGTTTTTCGGTGTCCACTGCTTATTAAGCTCTTTGCCTTTCACCGATTGATCTAGCTGCTCACCATTCGCTACGTCGATGATGCCCGTGTTAATAACAATGCCGCCACGTAGGTCAGCGTTGCCTTCAATCACACCATCACGACCACGAGTGTTGGCAATGTAGTTATTGCGAATCACATGATCTTCATCGTAGATACGAATGCCGCCCGTTAGGCGCTTTCCATTGCCAAGAATCATGTTGTTCTCAACTGTGTTGCCTTTACCGTGGCGCAGTGAAATAAGAGCTGCACTTTGGAAGATCGTGTTGCCTGAGATCGTGTTGTCGCCCGACTTAATCGAGATAAGCTCACGCTCACCATCCATATCGATCATTAGGTTGTTCACGAACTTAGAACTTGAATCCCACTGTGAAGATTTAGAATCACCAATACGGATCGCTTCCCAGCTGTTGCCGTTGTAACGAATCGCTTCTTTGATATCGAATTCGTTGAACTGGTTAGGCTTTTGATCCATGAAGATGTTATTTGCGATCAGGTGGTTGTCAGCTGTGTCATCTTTTTGTACACCAATCAAAGTGCCGCGTTTTTGCTTACCTTCGAAACGGTTGTTGATGACTTTGCCGTCTTTACCCCATAGAGATACCCAAAGGTACTTTGGATACTCAGAACGACGCTCGTCTGGCTCGTACGTGTAATCGTGGTTGAAGTAGTAGAATGTTGAGTTTTGAAGCGTATTGCCATTACCCATCATACGAACTGCACCAAAGCGTTCTTTAGGGCCGCCTTCAGTAAATACCAAGCCATCAAGCGTGATGTCATCGCCTTTCAGTTCAAACTGAATCAACCCCGTGATCCACGCAGAACCTGCTTGCTCTGCCTTGATAGTGATGTCATTCGCCGTAATCGTCACTTGACCTAAGTTCGCGTATTTACCGGCAGGGATCACCACTTCGTCGCCATCTTTTAGGTTTTCAAATTGTGCTTTAAGCGCAGCGACTTGCTCTTCTGAAGCAACGGCTAATGTGTCGCCATCAACTTCAGTTAAACGGTCACTACTCAATAGGTAACTACGGTCGATTTCGCTAATAGCAGGCGCAGCTTGTTCAGCGACACTGACTACTGGTGCTGTTTTCTCTTGTGTCGTACAGCCTGTTGCAAAAGCGAGCGTGAACGCGCTAATAATGCTTACCGATAATAGTTTTTTGTTCATCGTACATCTCACGTTAAAGTTTGGATTATAAAAATGACGGCCACCCATTTAGGTGGCCGTGATGTTATTTAGGATGCGTATTAAATTAGCCTTCGGCTGGAGTCACTTCGTCTTGTTGCTCGACTTTGTCATCGACTGCTTTAACAAGTAACAGACCAACAGAGAACACAATCAAACCACACAGGACGAATACCATGCGTCCCCACATTGGGTTTGGCAGTACGAACATAGTCATTACGCCCACACCCGCTACCGCGATAAGTGAACCCAACATACGACGTTGCTTGTTATCCAGTTTCTTCTGTTCATTACTTTCAGCAACTAGTGGCGTCGCTAGGTTGTTGAAGAACTTGTCTACGTCTTTCTCACGGTGCTCAGCAAGAGGCTTGTAGAACAGTGTTGAAAGAACAAAGAAGCCAGCAGTAAATATGATGTGACCGATAAGGCCGATAGCCACTTTCAGGTCAGCCCACTCACGGCCAGTTAGTTCATTTAGACCGAACCAGTTTTGAATCATGTCCGCAGTGATAACGAAACCAACGAAGTAAGAAACCACACCACCTACAACTAGCGTGCCCCAACCTGCCCAATCCGGTGTTTTACGGATGAAGAAGCCACAGAATGCTGGAATTGTCATTGGGAAGCCGATCAATGCGCCCACGTACATCATGGTGTCGAAAAGGCTCAGACCTTTAAGAGAGTTGATGAACAGAGCAACCAAGATGATCGCGATACCGAAGAAGGTAGACGTTAGTTTAGAAACAACCATTAGCTCTTTCTCTGTCGCTTTAGGACGAAGAATCGGCTCGTAGAAGTTCTTAACGAAGATACCTGAGTTACGGTTTAGACCTGAGTCCATTGAAGACATTGTTGCTGCGAACATAGCGGCAATCAGAAGGCCAACCATACCTGCAGGCATGTATTCTTGAACGAAGTAAAGGTAAGCGAAGTCAGCGGCTTTGCTGCCAGCTTCTGGGTAAGCTGCTGCTAAATCAACACCTTGACCTGCCATGAACCAAGAAGGCATGAACCAGATGATTGGACCAAGCGTCATTAGTACACAAGCAAGTAGAGCTGCTTTACGTGCGTTATTTGAATCTTTCGCAGCAAGGTAGCGGTAAGAGTTAAGCATGTTGTTGGTGATGCTGAACTGCTTTAAGAAGATGAACACAGCCCAGATGCTGAAGATGCTCATGTAGTTCAGGTTATCACCCGTAATGAATGAATCTGTTGGGAAGTCGTTAACGATCTGCGTAACGCCGCCACCGTGGTAAATCGCAACCACAGCACACGTCACCGTTACCGCCATGATGATAACCATCTGCATAAAGTCAGATGCGATTACCGCCCAAGAGCCGCCTGTTACTGACATTACTAGTACAACCAGACCCGTTAGGACAATCGTCGTTGTCATATCAAAGCCGAAGATACCCGATGCGATGATTGCTAGACCATTCAACCAAATACCTGCAGAGATAACGCTGTTTGGCATACCAGACCAAGTAAATACTTGCTCATTCACCTTACCAAAACGCATACGAATCGCTTCAATTACCGTCACAACACGCAGTTGACGGAACTTCGGAGCGAAGTAAAGGTAGTTCATTAGGTAACCGAATGCGTTCGCGATGAAGATAATCGCTACGGCAAAGCCATCGGTAAAGGCTTTACCTGCTGCACCAGTAAATGTCCAAGCACTGAACTGGGTCATAAATGCGGTTGCACCTACCATCCACCACAGCATATTACCTCCCCCACGGAAGTAATCACTTGTCGTACTTGTAAACGTTCGAAACATCCACCCTATCGCAATTAAGAATAGGAAGTAGATGCCAACTATCAGGGTATTGAGTTCCATCGTTAGACCTTTTATTTATGTTTTTTTGTTGAGGTCACTATAAATAAATGGCAAGTATATTTGTACTACAATAATCCAAATGCGTGACAATGATCTTACAGTCTGACACTCAATTAATCATACAAGTGATCGAGTTCAAAGTTGCACCACCTAGGAGCGCAATTCCTCAAGTCAGTGCAGTTATCCGCACTAAATTTCGACCAAAACCCCGAAAAACATGAACAAAGTCTCTAAAAATCGAAGATTCATCGTTAAAAACTATTATTCTTGACGATCAAAGCTTAAAGAAGAGCAGCAAAAATATCGTTAGATATAATTTATAAAAATGAATTAAACCAATACATTTGTAGTACAAATAAGATCGATAATTTTCTTTTAAAAGTTCCCTATATTAGGCAGCCAATAATGAAAACTTGAAAACCACTATTAGATACTGACAGGGATACACGGAAGTGAAATGCTTTTAACACACCCGTTACACTTTCCCCGTCCAATAAAAAGGTGTCATTATGAAGAAATACGTTCCAATCTTAATTGCTCTTAGTACGGTATCTTCTATGAGCTATGCAGCAACACCGCGTGAAGATGCTGTTGACTACTTACAGATGCGTAAAGGCGTGGCTTACCAAGTAAACCATTCAAAACCTTTCACAGGTCAATTTGAAGAGAAGTTCGATAACGGCCAAGTCGCGACCCAAGCTCAGTTTGCCGATGGCTTAGAACTTGGGCTAGAAACTAACTGGTATCCGAATGGCCAAGTCGCTTCTAAAGTGAATTACGTAAAAGGCGAACTGCAAGGCAAAGCTGAAACCTGGTATCCAAACGGACAGAAAAAAGCAGAACTCAATTATAAAGACAATGAACTATCAGGCACCGCCTCTCGCTGGTATCCCAATGGGGAACAAAGCCTGACAGCTGAATACAGCGACGGACAAAAAGATGGATTGGTAACGGACTACTACCCGAACGGTAATAAGGCCAGCCAAGCGAAGTTTGATGAAGGTGAAGTCGCGAACGGAAAACTTACTCGCTGGAATACTAACGGTGACAAAGTTGAAGAACTGACCTTTAAAGATCACAAAGTCACCTCTAAACAGGTGTGGATGCCTACAGAAAGCTAAGCCTCAAGAACAGCTCTCACGGAGCTCTTTGATATAACTAAACGCCTGCTGTTAAAGTTTGCAGCTACACGTCTGCAACTAAGAGACAAGAGAAGAGAAGAGAAGAGAAGGGAAACGAACATTCATGTGATTAAGCGTGAATGTTCGTGGCTTTGATGCTGTAACAGACTCACTTGAGCGTGTTGTCATCAACCTAAAAGCCTATTCTTAAGCCGCGGTTTACACGCTTATTGAGCCGCACACGACTCTCTACTCAAATTTCAAATAAAAAAACGCTCATGTTGCCTGTATCAACATGAGCGCAAGGGTAGATCTTCGACTACCATCTCCTACCTTTCTAGATGAAAGCAGAAGTTATAATTAGAATAGTTGGGAGCAATAATCAAAATGCTTTCGCAAGCACTTCAACGATTTCTTCTTTGTCGCTGATGAGAACAACGGGTAACGATTCGAACCCAGTTCATTCCTATCAAGTTCATACTTATATAACAGGCTATGTCACTACCTTGCCTACTACATTTCAAACCTTCTCTGATTGAGCTTTAAATCACCTCAAGTAAATGTCTCATGTTCTTAAAGCGGTGGATTTAATCCATTTAGCTTCAAGACCACTCTTACTTATTCGGCTTCACACCGTCTGTTCATGCAATCAACACAGCAAAGTTATGTGTTGCTAAAGAAAGTTAGTAAATAATAATGTATTACAAATAAAAATGATATCTAAAGGTTCAATTTTTTGCTGTAGCGCACATTTATTGATGAACAAAACTCTTCAAAACCATTATCAACAGCCAAACAAATCACTAAAAAACATCAACTTAACGAAACAACTCGATTTTGTAACCCTTTGTAAATAGTGGTTTTGTCCTAACAACACGATCAAGTTCACAGATCATCACGCCTCGGATCGCTACCATATTTGTATTATTTAAATGCAAAATAAATTTGAAATAACCAAGAAATAATTTCAAAAACAAAATGCATTTAAGACAAGAACTACTCTATTTGGCTTGTAATTATGGCCAATACTCAACCTATAAATATGGAATTAATACCATGAATAAAACTAAAATCGTGATTGCTGTGGCATCTGTACTCGCTGCTGGCTCTGTATCTGCTGCGTCTTTCGATATGAGACACGAATACAAGAGTCATACAGATCAACACGCTACTCGTGTAAAACTTGGCGATAGCATTGGCAACTTCCTTGTAGATATCGAAGCGAAATTCAAGGGAGAAGACGGTAAATTCATGGAAGATTTGAAGAACAATGGTTGGGAGCTTGGTCTAAACTACCGTCATGTACTAAACGATAACTGGACAATGACTTACGGTATGCCAATTGAAGGTCGTGAATCTGGCGTTACATACAAGCCTCAAGTTCGTGCAACATACAAAGTGGATAGCGTTGATGGTCTAAGCCTAAGTGCTCGTTACCGTTACGATATGAGACAGAACACTAGCAGCTCAGAGTATCAATTCGATGACAATGGTGATGTTATTGTTGATAGTGACGGTGTTCCAATCACGGTTGATAAAAACGTTTCTAATCAACGTCGTCACCGTCTAACGGCAAACGTTAACTACTCAATGGAAAACTGGCGCTTTGGTCTAGAAGGTAACTACTACAAAGCGGATGGCTATGACATCTACGACAACGACGATACCAACTACGAGTTGAACGCAAGCATTCGCCATATTATGGGTCAATGGGCACCATATGTAGAGTTTGGTGATGTGAGCACTTCATCAACTAAAGCGACTCGTGAACTGCGTAGCCGTGTTGGTCTAACTTACAGCTTCTAATCGATAGCTACATGAATAATCTAAGATAATTACTGTCCTAATTTTCTAAGACCTAAACAAAAGCCAGCTTAATCGCTGGCTTTTTTTCCTTTAAAATCAGTAAAATAAGAGCCGCGCACTTGCAGCTCTTTTTCCTAGTGACTAATCCGATAGAGAAAGGCAACGGTCACATTATCGTTAGGCACAACTCGCTTCTGCTGAGCCAAAAACAATTCCGCTGTCGAAACGGCATCGGCTAATGCATTGTGGCTGTTGTACTCAGGAAGCCCGTACCTTTCGCGAGTCCCTGCCAAGGTTAAATCGACTTCTTCATGATTGCTGATCGCTTTCTCCATGCTTTTCTCAATACACAAGGTATCAAGCCAAAGCAGAGGAATCGCTCTTGAACCGTAGCAGCGAAGAAGGTATTGGCTAATGAACTTCTCTTCGACTACACACGCGTGCGCGACGATAATCTTGCCTTTCGCTGCTTCGAAGAAAGTGAGCATCGCATCATGAATAGATGCGCCCTCTTCCAGCATCTGTGGTGTGATGTGGTTAATCACCGCAGTTTCAGCGTTAATCTGAGAATCATTGTTCAGGTAGATATGCTTGGCAGAAGCCAAATCGATTCGTCCTTTCACCACATCGACCCATCCCATAGACAAGATAAGATCTTGTTCGCTGTCTAAGCCTGTGGTTTCGAGATCCAACACGATATAGTCGCTGTCTTTGGCCAAATCCGTCATTTCAGGACAAGGCTGTTCTACCAGATCATGTAACGCTTCTGGCAGCTTAACCGTACCCAAATATTGCTTACGCTTGCGTTTAATTCGTTCAAGCGGGTGAAAATAGTTTAGCATTCGTTTTAAACATTTATTAGTTGAACATAGCTTCATTAACGTGCTCCGAAACGAATTTTCGCCGCTTCTTGAAGGTCAGCAATGATCCTAAAGGCATCTTTCAAGTGTTTACGCTCAAAGCCACCAAAGCTATCTGGGTTGATGTTGTTGTCAGGCACATCCCCGTTCTTCAGCGCTTCAAGTTGATGGCCAAAACGGAAAGAGAGAATGAACTGGTAAGCACCCAGAATGTTCTTGAATGCATCGTCGCTCAGCATGCCTTTTTCATTGGCAGCAGCGAAACGTTCGTCAGTCGCCGACAAATCGCACTCCACAGCAAGGCCATAAATACGCGCTAAGTCGATAATCAAGTTGATCGCGTACTTCTTCACGTTCAACGTTTTCTTATTCTCACCTGACTTCTCTAGCACTAAGCTATTGAAGATGCCAAGTGGCGGGTTGGTATTGACCGCGTCTTTCACTAGCGTGCTTAAAAACTCACGGTTACCGCGAATATTGCTATGCAGCTCATCGCGCAGAATACCTTCGAACTCACTGTTGCCGTAGATAGTACGAATTTCTAGGAACACACTGATATTAAGCAAGCGTTCGTACTCTGGGTTAGCCACCCACTTCTTGTAGTAGTGCTTCCATACACTGAGTGGCTGACACCATTTTGGCGTCGCAGCCATGAATTTACCTGGACATAATGGGTAGTGACAGCTTGCTAAGCCGTTGGTCACCATCATCGCTAAGTGTTTGAAGTAAATACGGTCACTGTCGGTTGCATCGTCAGCAAGAACAATCGCGCTGTCTTGGTCCGACAACATGTGCACTTCATTACGTGCGTGCGATCCGGCTACGATCCAAGAGAAATCACACGGTGGTGGGCCTAACTTATCAATCGCTATTTGAATCAATCGACGGGTGTAGGCGTCCATAATCATGGTCATTACCTTGCCGACGGTTTCAGGCGCCACTTTACCTTCCACCAGCGCTTCAAAAATAGCTTGTCGCTCTGAGGTGAACGAAGACATGGTTTTCACGCTGCCCGCGTATTTGATTTTCTCGATCAAGAATATCGCTTGAACACGGTGGTTTTGAACCAAATGAGACGTAATAAGAAGACCAACGACCTTATTCTCTTTCACAACGGGCAAGTTACGGATATTAAATTGCATCATGATAGAGGCCGCATGCAGCACCAGATCATCCGGTTTTACAGTAAGTGGAGAGTGCGTCATTACCTCTGAGATCAGGCTATCAGTACTCACGCCGTGGGCAATCACTCGCTTAGTCATGTCTCGGTCGGTGATCAAACCAACAATGGTTTCACCTTCATAGATCACGGCACACGGTGAGCGTTGATGAAGCATTTCAACCGCAACCGACTGGATGGTTTGCTCAGACTTAACAATTGCCACCTGCCCGCTTGCCACTTCCTCAACTTTACGAATGAACAGGCCTTTCTCTTTATTCGACCAGACCACATCCAGTGCCGACTTCAAGCGAACCTGCGCCTGTGAAGCAAAGTGTTCTGCGCAACTTGGAAAGGCTTTGAAAAGCGTTTGAAGTGCCGAGTGTGGAATCACATAAAGTAAGGTGTTTTCGATTGCGACAGCTCTATAGCCTTTTTCGTCGTTGACTTCAGAATCTAAGAACGTAAAGCCAAACAAATCTTCACTGCCTAGACGGGCACGAAGCACACCGTCCGATTTTCTTTGCTCCATAGATCCTGTTCGAATGATATAGAGCGACTTTTCTTTTCCTGACTCGCATAGATCGACGACATCCCCTTTGGCTAGATAGGTAATCTGAACATTAAAAGCGAGGTCACGAAGCGCTTCTTTAGGGATCTTATCGAAAGGGTCTATCTGACCGATGAACTGAAGAATATTTGGCAATAGAGACTGAGGCATATAATCACACTCGCATTAATTTGATTAGTATTATTATATAACTAACAATGCTGGTTACTAGCGGTTTTAGCAAAACAACGCACATAAGACTAAATATTGGACATCGGTCAAGTTTTCATCAATTTTGGATGTAAAAAAAGCACGTATTAAACGTGCTTTCAATAGATAACTGTCTGTAGTAACAGCAATTTTAGGTGACTCCACTAGGTATCCAGAGCAACGCTCGATAGAAACGGCTAAGACCTTAGAGTTGAAACCTCACCCAAAACACTAAGCTAGCTTGCTACTGGCAATCTGTGGTTAGTATCTAATAGATGACTTGCAGAAGCTTGGCGTGCTTTATCACTGTTACCCGCCATGATTGCTTCATAAATTTGACGGTGTTCATTAATACACGTACTTCCCTCTTCTGAAGAATGAGAAATAAAGTTAACAAACATTGTCGTTAAGATATTGCCAAATGGAAGGTAAAAGTCATTACCTGTTGCATTGAAGATGAGGCTATGGAATTTCATATCAATATCTAGCCAACTGTCTTGGTTAAACTCTTCAGCACCTGATATTTCTACCATCTGTTGGAAAATGCCCGACAGTTCAATGCGTTGTTCAGCGCTCGCGAACTGAGCAGCCAATGCACATGCTTCTGGTTCAATCGCGCGACGTAAGCCCAAAAACTGATGACAGAATTGGTCTGTATCTGCCAAACCATCCATCCATTCGATCAATTGCGGGTCTAAAAAGTTCCAGAACGCACGGTCAACAACGCGAGTACCGATCTTTGGTCGAGATTCTAGTAGGCCTTTTGAAGTAAGAAGCTTAACCGCTTCTCTTAATGCAGTCCTACTAATTCCAAATTGCTCACACAGAGCCATTTCACCAGGAATGATAGAGCCTTGAGGCAAATTGCCCGACAAAATACCACGTGCGATTTCACGTGCAACTTGCACATGAAGGCTTCGCTTAGAGCCTGAAATCGAATTGAAAGAGCCAGCCATGTGTCTACTTACTTATTAGATATGTATTATTTAACTCGGACTATAGCACTGATTTATATCTGCACCAACTAAGTATAAGAATAACGTGAGGTCACGAATGATATAGGCTAGCGAAGATTTTATGAATATTATAAGTATTTAGTTCATCAAACTAATTAAAAACATTTATTCATACAAATGGTTCTTATTTACACCGTTTTTTGTATGCGCAAACTCACAAAACGACTCTTACTCTCACTATTTATGTCGTTGATGATCAGTTTTGAGATGACTATCCTTGAATACTGCAAGTGTTATTGTATGATTTATTAACGCGAATGATCTACAATATAGGCGACTGTGATGTTTAACGATTTAAAAGGCAAACGCATTCTAATTACTGGCTCTACTGCAGGTATGGGCTTAGCTACAGCACGTATTTTCGCAAAGTATGGTGCAAAAATTGGTATCAATAGTCGTGCTTCTAGCCCAAAAGTTGATGACGTTCTATCTGAACTTACCGCACTGGGTGGCGATGTTGCCTTTTTTCCTGCAAACCTAATGGACACATTAGAGTGCGAAAGGTTAGTCAAAGAGTTCACTGATCATTTTGGTGGCATGGACGTGTTGATTAACAACGCCGGTGGCCTTGGTGGTCGCGCCAATCTAGAAAATATCGATGACGAGTTTTATGAGCGTGTGATGAACCTAAATGTTCGATCCGCGCTGATGACAACTAAGTTCTCTATCCCACACTTGCGTGCATCTGCTGCTCTATCGGGGCAAACATCGTGTGTGATTAGCACGGGCTCTATTGCCGCTCGCGAAGGCGGTGGTGTGGGTGCTGGCGTATATGCCGCATCTAAAGCGTGGTTACACGACATTCACCGCAATTGGGTGAAAGAGTTCGCGCAAGACAACATCCGTTTCAACATTGTTTCACCGGGCACTATCGACACCGCATTTCACGATGGTAAAAGCGACGATTTGAAAGCGACCATTGCTAACAACATTCCAATGGGACGCTTTGGCAATATTGATGAAGTTGCTCCTTCATTTGCTTTCTTTGCATCGCACGCTTGCAGCGGTTACATCACAGGTCAAATCCTAGATGTTAATGGCGGACAAATAACGCCCTAGTTAGCTGGTTTATATAAGCTCACTCAGCGATTTAAGTTCGCCACACTATATAAGGTTAACAGACCCGAGTAGATGAGGGAAAACCTCACACTAAATTCGACGTATACACTGACACTAAACACCAGATTCGTCTGGCTTTTAGTGTTTTCGAAGTTTCAATTTCAGGTGGTTTAAATGTCAATATTTACATTGGTGGAAGATTCAAGCCGCCGAATTCATGTTCAAGTGGCGAGACAAATTGCTCGCAAGATCTTGTCAGGCGAGTTAGAAGAAAATCAAAAGTTACCCAGCGAAATGGAGCTGTGCGAAATCTTTGGAGTGAGCAGAACTGCCCTTCGAGAATCAACTAAGCTACTTTCGGCAAAAGGTTTAATCGAGTCGAAGCCAAAAGTGGGCACTCGTATCAAACCGAGAACACAGTGGCACTTCTTGGACCCGCAATTGCTGTACTGGATCCAAGATTTAGAAGATACTAAACCCTTCTTGTCTCAATTTTTAGGCTTAAGAAAAGCGATTGACCCGGAAGCGTGTGCGCTCGCTGCAACCAATGCAACTGTAGAGCAACGCAAAGAGCTTTCGATTCTTTTCCAGAAAATGACCATCGCAGCAAATAGCTTCGATTATGAAGAGTGGACGACCAACGATCACCTGTTTCACCAAACGATTTTCTTATCGACAGGTAATCAATTTTACATTCCATTCGCGAACATTCTGTCGACTATCTTCAAGCAGTTTATCGACCACTCCGCTGAAGGCGGTCGCTTCTGTTTAGAAGAACACAAAGCGATTTACGACGCAATAATGTCTGGCGATGCCAAGCAAGCTCGAATTGCTTCTCAAGTCCTGCTAGACGATGAGAACCAAAAGCTCTCTAGGGTTGAATTAGCCATCGCATAACCGAGATTAACCAAACTGACTTGTTTTTCAAAGACACAAGTCAGTCTTGTTTTAGCACCCATTTTTTAACCATCAACTACCGTAGTGTTTTCTTCTTTAAACGCTCTACTCCGCCACCTCAGAGAAAGCTTACGGTTATACACATAAGGTGTTGTTTGTGTCTTCACAATCGTACGTAAGGAAAAATTTCTCTCTCGCCTGGCCCCTCGCCTTAAACGGTATCTTGATGCAGTCGATGTTGATGATCGACACACTGCTTGTCTCTCCTCTTGGTGAAATCCCTTTAGCTGCAATGGGGATTGCGACGACTATCGTTGCCTTTGTACTGGGAATTCAAATGGCGCTGGCAAACGGTACTCAGTTAGTATTAAGCCGCGCAGTGGGCTCTGGCATCGCCGCATCATTATCTAAAGCATTTTGGGCAGGGTTATTTATCAACCTTGGCGTAGCAACACTATTTTGGCTTCTACTTACTTTTTTCGAACAACCCTTGATTCAAGCTTTAACAGATGACGCTTCCCTTCACTTAGAAATCAGCCGCTATCTAGACATCTCGAAATACATCGTTATTTTTACCGCGTTAACGCAGGTGATCATTGCTTTATTTAATGCGCTAGGCAGAACTAAAGTCCCATTCAAAGGTTACTTAATTGAACTGCCTATCAATGCTGTACTCTCATATGTGCTGATTCATGGTTTTTCTAATTTTGAAGGGATTGGTGTTCAAGGCGCCGCGCTAGGCAGTGTTATTGCTATCACCCTTCGCCTTGTGTATCTGGTTCTTTGCGTGTATTTGAGCTCAGCAATTTCACTCAAATTAGACGCCCAGCGATCTGAGTTCATGACAAACGTTCGTCGTCACTTTATCGAGATATTCCCTGTCGCAGCAAATGTAACCATGCTATTGATTGGCGCAACGATTTATCAGTTACTGTATTCGCAACTTAACATCAACGCGTATGTTGCGATTACTTTGGTGATGCCTTGGATCAGGGCTGTCTCTCAATTTATTACTGCTTGGGCTCACTCTTCCGCAATTACTATCAGCCAAGCGATTGGCTCTAAAAAGATGGATGACCTAGTCAAAAACGTCGATACCAGTATTGATATTGCGGTCGTCATTTCTTTTGTGTGTGCAATCTTGTTCGCAGGATTAAGTCTGGTTATTGGTGACATTTACCCGAACTTGGATGAGTCTACCTATCAAGCATTGGCCGTTATCGCCCCACTCTACATCTTCTTGCCGATTGTCCGTGGCTACAACACGGTTCATGGGAATGTATTAAGAGCACTAGGAAAAACGACCGCAGTCTTCAAAATCAACTTTACTGGTCAATGGGTAATTTCAATTCCATTGTGTGCATTGATCATCTTTGGATTAGACGGTTCTATCTTTTGGGCTTTCGCTATCCAACCATTCGAAGAAGTCGTTAAAGCTTTCCCATTCCGTCATTTGGCTCGAAAGTCTCTTAAAGAGTTTGATGCCGACAAAGCTAAAGAGTTGATGTATGACTAAGTCCGGTATCGAGTCGCCGTCCTAAAATCTTTCTACGCTTTCTGATTACAACCTTGTCTTTTGACAAGGTTGTATTGTTTCAGCTGTACCATTCATTGGTAGGCTTCAGCACACCCTCATTGATACCAAGGTCACATTAATACCAAGGTCATCTTAAAACTCATATAAAACAAAAAGACCACTCAACATTCGGTTAAGTGGTCTTCGAAAATATTCCTTAAGGACTGCGTCTAGCTAGCCTATTGGTTATGCTATGTGCTATTTACCGTTCAACTTAAGCGCTGAGAAAGTCACACTGTTGTAATCGCCATTCTTTTTATCGATAGCGAAATCGCCAGTACCGCCACAACCAGGTCCCCATACAGGGTGAGAATCGCTCACGCTACATTGGCCGTATGCGCCCGCTTTGTAGTAAAAATCATCTTCAGCATAACCCGTTGGTGAATCAAGTTCATCGATGCCCTTACTCAGGTCGATTTCATACTTAACGGTATCGTGACGCTCGGTTTCAAACGTTAGGTACATCATGGTGCCTTTCACTTCCACTTTGTAACTAAACTCTTCACCAAGAGCAATACCCGCTTCACCCGGCTCTGCAGGGTTTTCCCACGTGTTACCCCACACTGGATAAGCGATATCGGCACGGTTAGGATCTTTTTTCTCTAGGTTACGTTCATAGTTCCAGAATACTGAACCCATTTCTTGGTCAGGAAACTTCTTATAGAAGATCTTTAGTGGTTCATTACCATGCCCATAACCGGTTCCAGCTTTGATTAGCTCATTATGTTTTTTAGCGTGAATCTGACCAACAACCACCGAGTGAGCTGGGTACTTTTCTGGGAACTTAGCGTTAACTGAGACGTGATTAACTTTTAATGTCGCTTCTAATGTTCCGCCAACAGCACTGTATTCACTAGCCGCTGGGTGACTCGACAGTGCCCACTGGTTTCCTTTATCAGCCGTATCGATAGAGAAATCTGCGCCTCTTGGCATTTGTCGTAATTCAGAACGCGCATTCTTCGAGTTTTTCGTCGTAATCGCTTGGTTCTGCACTTCAAATACAAGGTTGCCGTCTTTATCAAGATGGAAGAAATCACTATGTGAGTAGCTCATCATGGCTACCCCTTCTATTTCATCAACACGACCATCTTCATTAATATCTGAAGGTATGGTTATTTTCCAATTATGCATATCGAATTTATCGGCAGGTACGGGGTAAGAAACACCGTTATTTGCGAAAGTAACCATTGGTACAGTCGCTAATAGCGCCACTGCTAATATGTTTTTCTTAAACATGACTCATCCTTTATTGTTAAATAAGTACCAAGTTCTCTCAGCACAGAAAATACTTTGAACACTGATTCGCAATAACTATTTTCTTCAATTTAAATAGTCCAACCACGAAAATTAGGGTTAACAGCTTGTTAAACACACTCAAATACAGCTCTTATCTTTTCGAACAAGATCTCTTGGATAAAGCAGCCACTCGTAACAACCAAGGTTGCCATCACCACCAAACCCCAAAGATAAATCGAATATTTGTCTTATTTTAACATTTTTAATTTCGTATATTCTCAAGCATTATAAATATGAGAAGCGAGTCATGCTCAACCTAATAAATAGGCGCAAAACTGGGACATTCATTACATTTAACTATATATTCACTCCATTATTCAGAACTTCTTGATAGATATCACAGAAATACTAAGCGGTAATAAATACCATATTTGTCATACATTAATTTAATACCATTTATAGTGTTAAATTGTGAGCCATGGGTATATTGGATGTATCCAAAATAAAAAATAATAGTGAGACAAAGGTATGAACTCTGTTACAAAAATTGCTGCAATTGTTGCTACAACTCTTCTTGCAGGCACAGCGACTGGCGCAACTCTTGATTACCGTGCAGAACATAAGCATGAAGACGATAAATACGCGCATCGTATTAAAATTGGCGGAAGTACGAAAATAGCAGACGAGACAAAGCTATATTTTAGCGTTGAACAAAAGTTCGCTCCAAATGCAGAAGGCGATATATATAACCAATTGGAACGCGGAGATTCTGAGTTTGATTGGGGTGTTCGTTATGCGTTAGATGAAAAGTGGTATTTGCAGCCAGGTATGCCTATTACGTTCGGCGATGAAAAAACAACATTTAAACCACAGTTTCGTGTTGGGTATAAAGCTGACTTCGGTCTAACAACGGCTCTTCGTTACCGTCATGAATTCCAAAACTACACAGACAGTTCAAGCAGTTCTCTCACAAAAGTTAACGGCGACAAAATAGCATTAGCTGGTGAGACTGTTCAGCAAGGTAAATTTACATTGACTGGCGCTTATAAATTCCAAGACGAAGATTTAAAAAACCTTCAATTAAGTTATGAGGCGAACTACGTCAAAAGCTACGAAGATCAAGTCAAAGCGAATGGTGAAGATTGGGAATGGGATTTAGGTGTAAAAATCGGCTATAAATTCGATAACCTAAGACCTTATGTTGAATTTTGGACATCAGATTACGGCTCAGCGGAAGAGAATGAACGTCAGTTAAAAACACGCGTTGGTGTTACATACTCATTTTAAACATGGTGACTATCCATTCTTTAAAAAGGCTTATAAATTTCTAAGCCTTTTTTATGGTTCATCGCGGCTTTCCGGGGAAAGCCGCTTTTATCTTCAGTAAGCATTTGTTCTATATATCTTTTTAGGCACTCCGTTATACGAGCTTAAAGCTCCAACCAAGATAGAGATTCTGTTTTTATGCCGCAGTTACGACACTTAATTCTTCGTGTTTAAACAGAAAGTTCAACAAGAACACCGAGCAACATGGTCTCTTTTACATGACGCCATTGATACTCATGAATAGCCTCGGCCTCGATACCACAAAGGCACTTAGCCTCAGAGTTAGGTTTAAGAATCAGGGTAATAAGCAGGGCAAGATTACGAAGCCCCTTGCCCTGCAAGGACTTGCGAAAGGTAAGCGTT